>DATMAN010000031.1 GCA_035560005.1 Burkholderiales bacterium
GGGGGGTCGATCAGCCCGCCGTTGATCACGATCTGCAGCTCCGGAAAGTCCCGTTTGAGACGGAAGACGTAGTCGTACTTGAGCGGCGGAATCTGACGATTTTCCCTGGGCGATAGGCCTTTGAGGACGGCGTTGCGGGCATGAACGATGAAAGTAGCGGCACCCGCGCGCGAAACGATCTCGACGAAGCGGTGCACAAAATCGTACGCCTCGATGGAGTCGATGCCGAGGCGGTGCTTCACGGTCACCGGCACGGTCACGGCGTCCCGCATCGCGCCTATACAGTCGGCCACCAGTTCGGGTTCGGCCATCAGGCAGGCGCCGAAGGCTCCCTTTTGCACCCGCTCCGAAGGACAGCCGCAGTTCAGGTTGATTTCGTCGTAACCCCAGTCCTCGCCCAGTCGCGCGCACTGCGCCAGTTCGCGCGGCTCGCTGCCGCCGAGCTGGAGCGCGACGGGATGCTCCTCGGGGTCGAAGGCGAGATGCCGCCGCAGGTCGCCGTGAAGAAGCGCCCCGGTGGTTACCATCTCGGTGTATACGACCGCGTGCGACGCGAGCTGGCGGAAGAAGTAGCGGCAGTGCCGATCCGACCAGTCCATCATCGGTGCGGTGCACAGGCTGTGTATCGGGGTGACCATTTCAAGCGTGCAAATGGCGGGTGCGAACCGCACCCTATTCGACGGCGGTGGGCATACGTCGGCTCCGGTCTCAGCGCAGGCGGTACTCGAGCTTCAGGCCCACGATCGACAGCGTACTCTCGGGTTGCAACAGGAACACCGGCGTGCCGGAAGCCACCTCGTTGACTTGGACGACGTTGGACTCCCTGAAGCGGTATCCGTCGTAATAGCCGACCAGGCGCAGGCCCGATTCAAAGTGGTATCCGACCTCGGCATAGGCCGAGACCGCGCCTTCGGGTTTGAGTTTCGGATTCGCATCGAACCCGATGTTGTCGAGATGCGCATCTTCGCGGGTCCAGAAAGGATACTTGGCGCCGGCCGCGAACGACCAGGAATCCGAATTGCGCGAACTGCCCTCGATGCCCAGGCGGGCATAGAGCACCTGGTAGTCTTCACGCTGCACTGCCGAGAGCTTGCGCTCCCAGCTCTCGTAGCCCAGCCCGAGCACCAGATCGGTGACCTGGCCGCGCTCTGCGGGTACGCGGTGGCGCAACTGAAGTTCGTTGCCGAAGCCGGTGTAGTGGGTCGTGCTCTCGATCAGAGTTCCACTGAACAGCAGCGCGCCGTCGTAATCTACCCGGCCCAACCAGAACTTGCCGCGGTAGCCGAGGACCGGTCCTTCCTCTCCCCGCGTGAAGTATTCGATCCCGAACGCATAGAGCGGGCCGGTTTCCGTCACCGAAGGCGTCGTATCCTCCTTCCACCAGAAGTACTCCGCGCCGACGGAAACGGCGAGTTGCGAGACCGCCGGACTCGGAACGAGCGCCGCGAGCAGGAAGAGCTTGGGAAGTAATCGCCGCATCGGTCGCCTCCGCAAGGATGACCGGCGTATTGTGCCCGCGCGCAGCGCGGCGTCAATGCAAACGACAAGGCGCGCCGCAGCGCGCCTTGTCGTGGCCGGCTCCGCGTGGCGAACTAGCCGGCCACGACCTTCTGGCGCTGCTCGCCGAGGCCGTCGATGCCGAGCCGCATCTCGTCCCCATGCCTCAGGAAGATGGGGCTGGGCTTGATGCCCATGCCCACGCCGGGCGGCGTGCCGGTGGTGATGACGTCGCCGGGCAGCAGCGTCATGCAGAACGAGACATAGGCCAGGAGCTTGTAGCAGTTGAAGATCATCGTACTGGTGTTGCCGGTCTGCATGCGCTTGCCGTTGACCTCCAGCCACATCGCGAGGTTATGCGGGTCGCGGATCTCGTCGCGGGTTACCAGCCAAGGGCCGAGCGGGGCGAAGGTGTCGAAGCCCTTGCCCTTGTCCCAGGTCGGGCCGCGTTCGATCTGCCACTCGCGCTCGGAGACGTCGTTGCAGATCGTGAATCCGGCGATGTAGTTGATTGCGTCGGCTTCGGACACGCTCTTCGCTGTTTTGCCGATCACGAAGGCCAGTTCCACTTCCCAATCCCCCTTCTTGGAGCCCTTGGGCAGGACCACGGTGTCGTTCGGTCCGATGATCGCCGAAGTCGCCTTCATGAACACCACCGGCTCGGCCGGGATCGGCAGATTGGATTCCTTGGCATGGTCGCTGTAGTTCAGGCCGATCGCTACCAGCTTGCTTGGGCGCGCGACCGGAGGGCCAAGACGGGGATTGCCGGGCACCTTGGGCAGCGCATTGACATCGAGTGCGCGCAGCCTCTTCAGCCCGTCGTCCGACAAGGCTTCGCCGTCGATGTCGCGAACGATGCCCGAAAGGTCGCGGATCGCGCCTTGCGCATCGAGCATTCCCGGCTTTTCCCTGCCTGCCTCTCCATAACGTAGCAGTTTCATTTCTTTCTCCCGATCGAACTGAAGCTCTGGTGAGAGCCTGCTCTAGATTGTTATTCCACCGTCGATGATCACCGCCTGGCCGGTCATGAACGCCGACTCGTCGGAAGCCAGATACACCGCGAGTTCGGCGACCTCTTCCGCCCGGGCAAGCCGTCCCATCGGTTGCCGCGCGATGAACTCGGCGCGCGCCCTTTGCTCGTCGCCCAGGGCCTTGATGCGCTCGTCCAGGCTCGGGGTGTCCACGGTTCCGGGGCAGATGGCGTTGGCCCGGATGCCCTTCTTCACGAAATCGATCGCAAGCGATTTCGTCATCCCGATCACGGCGGCCTTGGTCGCGCCATACACGAAGCGATTGGCGATGCCCTTGATCGAGCCGGCGACGGAAGCGACGTTGATGATCGAGCCCCCGCCATTGGCCAGCATCCCCGGCAGAAAGGCACGGGTGACGACGTAGGCCGCCCGGACATTGAGATTGAAGGAAAACTCCCAGTCCTTGTCCCCGCACTCCAGTATGGTGCCGTGGTGCACGTAGCCGGCGCAGTTGAACAGCACGTGGGGCACGTCCACCTCGGCGGCTGTGCGCGAAATCGCCGCGTCGTCCAGCACGTCGAGCCTGCGCACCTCGATTCCCGGAACGCCTTTCAGCTCGGCGAGCCTGGTTTCGTTGACGTCGGTGGCGAAGACGTTCGCACCCTCGCGCGCGAACGCGATCGCCGTGGCGCGCCCGATGCCCTGGGCCGCGGCTGTCAGGAACGCCACCTTGCCGCTCAATCTGCCCGCCACGCGCCCGCCTTTTTCATGTCCGCGTCTTTCGAAAGGGCGCTATTGTGCCACAGGCGATCGGCGCCGCCGGCTTCGACAGCCGCCGGCAGTCGCTCTTTCGGCTGCCGGGCAATTTCATTAGACTCCCGGCGCAACGAGTCCGGATTCGAGCTCGTGCGGGAGCGTCGGCGCGATCTATTCGCGCTGCAATGTGCAAACGACAGAGCTTTCTTCCAGGATGGCCGGACTCATCTGCTTGCCGGCGATCAGCCACGTCCTGGTCTTCCGCGTTCTTTGCGTTCCTCGCGTTCTTCCCGGCGAGCAGGTTTGCGTCTTGAAGTGGAGGAAAAGATGGCCGTAAGGAAAAGGCTTCGCAGTCACGACTGGTTTGGCAAGCCGGGCATCGACAGCATGGTTCACCGGTCCTGGTTGAAGAACCAGGGGTTGCCGCGTCATCTCTTCGAGGGCCGTCCGGTGATCGGGATCTGCAACACCTGGTCGGAGCTCACGCCGTGCAACGCCCACTTCCGCCAGATCGCCGAGCGGGTGCGGCGCGGGGTGCTGGAAGCGGGCGGTTTCCCGCTCGAGTTCCCGGGGATGTCGCTGGGTGAACCGGTGATGCGGCCCACCGCGATGCTGTTCCGCAATCTCGCAGCGATGGACGTCGAGGAAACCATCCGTGCCAATCCGCTGGACGGCGTGGTTCTGCTGACCGGCTGCGACAAGACCACGCCGGCACTGTTGATGGGTGCAGCCTCCTGCGATGTCCCGGCCATCGTCGTCTCCGGCGGCCCGATGCTGAACGGCCGCTGGCGCGACGAGACCATCGGCTCGGGCACGCACGTCTGGAAGTTCAAGGAGATGTTGAAGACCGGCGAGATGACCGACGAAGACTTGCTGGAGGCGGAGCAATGCATGTCGCGTTCGGCCGGTCACTGCATGACGATGGGCACCGCTTCGACCATGGCTTCGATGGCGGAGGCGCTCGGTATCGCGCTGCCCACCAACGCCGCGATCCCGGCGGTGGACTCGCGCCGCTACGTGCTGGCGCACATGGCCGGGATGCGCATCGTGCAGATGGTGAAGGATGACCTGCGCATGTCGAGAATCCTTACCAGGCAGGCTTTCGAAAATGCGATTCGCGTCAACGGAGCCATCGGCGGTTCGACCAACGCGGTGGTGCACCTGCTGGCTATCGCGCGCCGCATCGGGGTCAAGCTCACGCTGGATGACTGGGACCGGCTCGGCCGCGACGTGCCCTGCATCGTGAATCTCATGCCCTCGGGCGCGTATCTGATGGAAGATTTCTACTACGCCGGCGGGCTGCCGGTTGTCATCAGAGAGCTGGGCAAGGCCGGCCTGCTGCACAGGAACGCCGTTACGGCCAACGGCCAGACGATCTGGAACAACGTCAAGAATGCGAAGAACTACAACCCGAAAGTGATTTTCTCGGTCGACAAACCGTTCAAGAAGCAGGGCGGCATCGCGGTGCTGCGCGGCAACCTGGTGCCCAACGGCGCGGTGATCAAGCCTTCGGCCGCCACGCCGCATCTGATGAGGCATCGCGGCCGGGCGGTCGTCTTCGAGAACATCGAGGACTACAAGAAGCGCATCGACGATCCCGCCCTCAAGGTCGACGAGACCTGCGTGTTGGTGCTGAAGGGCTGCGGGCCGAAGGGCTACCCGGGCTTCCCCGAGGTCGGCAACTTCGCTCTGCCCGCGAAGATCCTGAAGAAGGGCATTACGGACATGGTGCGCATCTCCGATGCGCGCATGAGCGGCACCGCCTATGGAACCGTGGTGCTGCACAGCGCGCCGGAAGCCGCCGTAGGCGGACCGCTCGCGCTGATCCAGGACGGCGA
Source organism: Burkholderiales bacterium (assembly GCA_035560005.1). Taxonomy (NCBI): domain Bacteria; kingdom Pseudomonadati; phylum Pseudomonadota; class Betaproteobacteria; order Burkholderiales; species Burkholderiales bacterium. The sequence goes on from DATMAN010000031.1 coordinate 5,063, forward strand.
CATGATCGAGATCGATGTTCCGCGGCGGCGCCTGCACCTGGACGTGTCGGACGCCGAGCTGGAACGACGCCGCAGGAAATGGCGGGCGCCCAAGCCGCTGGCCGATCGCGGCTACGTCAGGCTCTATATCGAGCACGTCAACCAGGCCGACGAAGGCTGCGACCTGGATTTTCTGATCGGCGGCAGCGGCACGCCGCCTCTTCGCGAGTCGCACTGAGACGGGCAGGCGCCGGACCGGACCGGGGGTTGGCGGTGGTCGGCGACGCGGGAAACTACAAAGGACAAAGGATCACAAAGGCGATCTGTTCGTCTTCGTGTTTCTTGCCTTGATGTCTTGATGGCGAAATCTTCTCTCGCAAGGACAAAGACCGTCTAACCGCGGAGCACAAGCTCGCGGCGCACGCCGCGGGTTTCCAGCTCGACCTCCGAATCGAGAATCGGCGGGCGTGCGAAATGCACCCGCAGTCCGCGAGCCGCCGCGCCATGCAATCCCGGCACCACCACGGTTTCCAGAAGATCGCCGATGTCGCGCGTGACGCACAGATCGGTGTGGGTCGAGTCCGCCCAGGACAGCCCGAGCTTGCCGAGCCGCTCGGTGATGACGCCGATCACGTACTCCAGCTTTTTCTTCATCCCTTCACGCGAGACGTCACCCTGAGCGACGATCCTTCCACGCGGATCGATGTCCGCGGTGCCGGAGACGCAGAACGTCGTCCCGCTCTGTTCGGATGCCGCGGCATAGGAAAACGCGTGCACAGACGGCACGGCGGGCGCGTCGAGAAACGGCGCGACGTTGGTGCGGGATACCGCGCTGTATTCACCGAAGATCAGACCCCACTTGCGCAGTTGATCGATGTAGGGCGCGTTGAACGACCGGAAGCCTTCGAAGCTGAGCTGGCGCGCAATGCGCAGTTCCATTCCGCACAAGGCCTGCCGCGGGCGGCCTGCGTCGCGCAGCGCAGCCTCGATGGCGGACCAGGCGCGGTCGAGCGGCATCCACGGGTGGAACAGTACGTGCACGATCTCGTATCCCGCCATGGCAATCGCGCCGGCGTTGAAGACCGGGCCGGCGGGCAGGAACCGGTAACCTCCGGCAGCGTTGTCGATCAGGGATGCCGGCTGCGCGGCCGTGGACTCCGGCCGGCTGAAAACGGACACGGTCGCGGCAAGTGCCATGCTCCGTAGCAGGAAGCGGCGTCGGGCGGGCGCGACGGCGGACAGTTTCAAGGGGGCCATGGGCAACTCCGGTCGAGGGGGCGGTTGCAGCCGCTCGATTATAGGCCCGCGTGCGACCCCTCCGAGCGTATAATCGCGTGCTCGATCAGTGCCCGTGGGCAGCCTGGAGCGAGCGTACCCACGCCACCGCAGAGCGCAAGGAGACACCCAAATGCTGCAAGCCGCCGATCTGACCATTCGTCTGAATCCCGCCGACGACGTGGTGATCGCCCGCATCGAGCTTCCCGCCGGCACGGAGATCATCCGCGAAAAAGTCCGCACCGTCGTGACCGTTCCGGCCGGGCACAAGATCGCCACGCGCGAGATCAAGGTCGGGGAGCCCGTGCGCCGCTACAACCAGATCATCGGTTTTGCCACGCAGCCGATCAAACCGGGCGATCATGTCCACGTGCACAATCTGGCGATGGGCGACTTCCAGCGCGACTACGCGTTCTGTGCGGATTACAAGCCGGTGGACTACGTGGCGAACCCGGCGACCTTCATGGGCATCAAGCGGCCCGACGGGCGCGTGGCCACCCGCAACTACGTGGGTGTCATCTCGAGCGTCAACTGCTCCGCGCACGTGTGCCGCCAGATCGCGAAGTATTTCGACGAAGACTACATGGCGCAATATCCGAACGTCGATGGCATCGTGCCGATTCACCACAAGACCGGCTGTGGCATGGGCTCCGAGGGCGAACCGGTCGATCTGTTGCGCCGCGTGCTCGCCGGGTATGCCACGCATCCCAACTTCGCGGCTGCGCTGATGATCGGTCTGGGCTGTGAAGCCAACCAGATCAACAATCTTCTGGCCGCGCAGGGACTGAAGCGCTCCGACAAGCTGCAGACGTTCACCATTCAGGAGACCGGAGGGACCCGCAAGACCATCGAGAACGGAATTGCCCGTGTCAAGGAACTGCTGCCGGAAGCGAACCGGGTCAAGCGCGAGGAAGTACCGGCGAGTCATCTGATTCTCGGTCTGCAGTGCGGCGGCTCGGATGGATACTCCGGCATCTCCGCCAATCCCGCGCTCGGCGCCGCGGTCGACATTCTGGTCCGCCACGGAGGCACCGCCATTCTCTCCGAGACACCGGAGATCTACGGTGCGGAACACCTGCTGACGCGCCGTGCGGTGTCGCGCGAAGTCGGCGAAAAGCTCATCAAGCGCATTAAGTGGTGGGAGGACTACACGCGCAGGCTCGGCGGCGAAATGAACAACAATCCTTCTCCCGGCAACAAGGCGGGCGGGCTCACCACCATCCTGGAGAAATCGCTCGGAGCGGTCGCCAAGGGTGGCACGCAACCGCTGATGGACGTCTACGAATACGCGCAGCGCGTGACGGCCAGAGGCTTCGTGTTCATGGATACACCCGGCTACGATCCGGTGTCGGCGACTGGGCAGGTGGCCGGCGGCGCGAACATGATCTGCTTCACCACGGGCCGCGGGTCGGCGTATGGCTGCAAGCCCGCGCCGTCGCTGAAACTCGCGACCAACACCGCGCTGTTCAATCGTCAGGAAGACGACATGGACATCAACTGCGGCGTGATCGTCGACGGCAAGGCCAGCATCGAGGAAGTGGGCCAGCAGTTCTTCGAACTGATTCTGAGGACCGCCTCAGGGCAGAAGTCCAAGAGCGAGCTATGGGGCTACGGCGAGGATGAATTCGCGCCCTGGGTGCTCGGTCCGACGATGTAGCTCTTGCGGCAGCGCGGTTCTGTTCGCAGGGCTTGACTGACCCACGGCTGCCGGTACCGATACCGGCGGCCGTTTTCATTTGGAGAGCGTCGTGGCCGAAGATTTCTCGTCCAAGGACTGGTTCGAGCACTTTCAGAAGATGTGGAACCCGATGAACTTTCCGCTGCCCGGCATGTTTCAGCCCACGATGGACATCGGCGAGATCGACAGGAAGATCGCCGAGTTGAAGGCCGTGGAAAGCTGGCTGCGGATGAACCTCGGTTTTCTCGACATGACGATCAAGGCGCTGGAGATGCAGAAAGCGGCGCTGCAGGCACTGCACGAAGCCGCGAAGAACCCGGAAGGCGGGAAGCCGAAGGGCGAAGGCGGCTCAAGCTGACGCGGCAAGCACGAGCAGCCTTTCAGGCCGCACCCGACACGATGCGGATCTCGCGTTGCGGAAACGGGATGCAAATGGCCTTCGCGCGGAAGGCCTCCACGATCGCCTTGTTGATCTCGCCTGTCGTGATCCAGTAATCCGGGACATTCACCCAAGGCTTGACCGCGATTTCGATCGACGAATCGGCGAGCAGGCTGACGGCAATGACCGGCGCCGGATCCTTCAGCACCCGCGGATTGCCGTGCAACAGCTCGTTCACCGCAGCGAGCGCACGGTTCAGATCGGTGTCATAGGCCACGCCCACGGAGACGCCGATCTGGCGGATCTTTCCGTAGTTGTGCAGGATCTCGCCGACGATCTTGCGATTGGGCACGACCACCCTGGACAGATCGGCATGGCTGAGCACGGTGTTGAACAGCGTGATCGCCTCGACCCTACCCTCGACGCCCAGCATCGACACGTACTCCCCGACCCGGAACGGCCGGGTGAAGATGATGGTCAGTCCGGCTACCAGATTGCTCAGAACTCCCTGCATCGCCAGCGCGACCCCGGCGCCTGCCACGCCGAGGCCTGCGATGAGCGGCAACAGTTCCACGCCAAGGTTTTGCAGCGCCATGATCGCAAACAGGCCGAGGATCACGATGCGCACGATGCGCACCAGCAGTTCGCGCACCGGAGCTTCGAGCTCGAGGTTCCTCAGCCCACGCGACAGCGCTTCGGCCGCCCATCGCCCGACGACGACGCCGGCCGCGATGATGAGGATCGCCACGAGTACCCTCGGTCCGAACTGGGTGGCCAAGTCGATGACGGCACGCTTGACATGCTCCAGCGTCTGCAACTGCTCTTCCATGATCGTGTCCCCCGCGTTGCAATCGGGCGCAGTGTGCCGGGAGCGGTGCCCGAGGTCCAGACCGTCGGTATGCGCCCGCGCACGGGCGCGTTGCCCTCGCCGGCGCGATGGTACTATCCGCCGTCGCGCGCGCGGTGAACGTTTCCATGCAGATCCTGAACAAGTGGCTCAATCGCGTGATCGCTTTCCTGGGGCTGGCGATCCTGGCGGCCATGCTCGCCACGGGGATCGTCGCGGCGAGGGCGTGGAAGCTCGGCAAGGACGCGCAAGATTATTTCGAATCGAGCGTGCGCTCGATCGCGACCGGCTGGGAAGTGAGCGAGCTGAAGAAGCGCTTCGTGCCCGAGATGCTTTCCCCGCAGGCCGAGAGGGCTTTCAGGGCGTATTTCTCCCGTCTGTCCGCGCTGCGCACCATGAAGCGACTCGGAAAGCCGGCCGGGCGGATCGGGACCGGCGCCTATCCCGGGACGACCATCAACGGCACCTGGGCGGAATACACGGCCCACGCGGAGTTCGAAAGCGGCGGGGCGCAGATCACGCTGGTCCTCAAGCGCGTGTCGGGTGGCTGGCAGATCGCGGTCTTCGAGGTTGGGCTACCGGCCAAGCCGCAAGCCCGGTCTGCCGACCCGATGCTCGTCAGCCGGCGCTCGCGGGCCGGATCCGCTCTTTGAGTTTGATTAGCGCGGCGATCGGTTGGGCGCAGATGCCCGGCTTCCGGACCGAGTGACCGGCGTCGGCCACCACGATACAGTCGGCCTCCCGGCAGGCCTGATGCAATGCCGTGGGGGCTGCCGGTACGTTGAACGGCGTGCGTCCAAGGCCAGATAATCGCCGGCGTGCAGCTCCGGTTCCAGAGCTTGGTGCGCACCACGCAGGATGCGTTCATCGGCTGCGCGCTACAACTGCTTGATGCGGTAACCCTTCTTCTTCAGCAGCGCCATGATGCCATCGTCGCCCAGCACATGCGCCGCGCCCACCGCGACAAAGGCCACCGTGCGCTCGCGCAACAAGGCCTCGATCTTTTCCGTCATCGCGGCGTTGCGGGCAGCGAGGAACTTGTCGTGAAACTCGGCCGCCCGTGCGTGCGAAAGCCTCCTTTCCTCGGCCGTCAGCACTGCGGAGAGCTTGTCCAGATCCGAAGTCGTCCAGGCTTTCACCATCGCCTCCACCAGGGAGGGCAGTTCGTTGTCCTCGATCTCCTTGAGCGTGAGCTCGAGCAGCTCCTGCTGCAGCCCCGGGGACAGACTGTTCATCATGGCGAACTGGCTCGCGGCCGATTCCAGCTGCACGATCTTCTTGCCATCCTTGACGGCGCGGTCCGCGAAATGGATATCCAGGCCCATGGCACTGTCGTAGCCCAGCCGCGCGTATTCGAGCGAAGTCAGTGTGAGCATGACCATGAAAGGCTTCATCGGCTGCACCTGATCGAAGGGCAGTCCGAGACGGTTGAGCACCTTCTTAAGCCTGGCTCGCAGTTCCTCCGGCAGGTGCGACTCCAGCTTGTCCGGCGGCGTGTAGAACGCAGTGGATACCGCGTCTGTCAGCGCCTGCACGTCGGTCGAGTCGACCTCCAGCGCCAGCACCGAAGCGCGGCGGTATGCGTTCTCCACCGCCGCCGGCAGAGGATAGAACTCCCGCTTGCCGACGTGGATCGTTCCGAAGAGGTACACCGTGGTGGAGTCCGAGCGGATTTCCCACAGTGGCATCCGGACATCGGCTTCGAGCGCGGGTACCGGAATGGACAGCAGCAGCGCCGCGAGGAGCAGGAGCGCGCGGCCGAGAATGCGTAGCGCGTAGGCGAACATGATCTCACCGGATGAAGGTTGGAAGCGGCGGGCTGCTCCGCTGTGCGCGAACGACGCAGCAGCGCGGGCCGCTACGGACGGCAGCGTATAATTCGACCCTCTCGGAGTCAAACATCTTTCCGAAACAATGGACGAGCAGTTGCGCAGGGCCGCGCTCGACTATCACAGCAATCCCATCCCCGGAAAACTCTCGGTGACGCCGACCAAGGGCCTCACCAATCAGCGTGATCTCGCGCTGGCCTATTCTCCGGGCGTTGCCGCGGCGTGCAACGAGATCGTCGCTGATCCGGCCGCAGCGTCGCTCTACACGAGTCGCGGGAATCTGATCGGCGTCATCACCAACGGCACCGCGGTGCTCGGCCTCGGCAACATCGGCCCGCTCGCCGGCAAGCCGGTGATGGAAGGCAAGGCGGTGCTTTTCAAGAAATTCGCCGGCATCGACGTGTTCGACATCGAAATCAACGAGCGCGACCCCGACCGGCTGGTGGACATCATCGCCAGCCTGGAACCGACCTTTGGCGGCATCAACCTCGAGGACATCAAGGCGCCCGAGTGCTTCGATGTGGAGCGCAAGCTGCGTGACCGCATGCGCATCCCCGTGTTTCACGATGACCAGCACGGCACCGCGATCATCGTCGGCGCAGCGGTGTTGAACGGCTTGAAGGTGGTCGGCAAGGACATCGGGAAGATCAGGCTCGTGTGTTCCGGCGCGGGCGCCGCGGCACTGGCCTGCCTTGATCTGCTGGTGAGCCTCGGGCTGGCGATGGAAAACATCGTCGTTGCCGACATCAAGGGCGTGGTCTACCGAGGCCGCACCGAGGAAATGGACGACAACAAGGCGCGCTATGCGAAGGACACCAGGGTGCGCACCCTCGCCGAAGCCATCGAGGGCGCGGATGTCTTTCTGGGGCTCTCGGCCGGCGGCGTGCTCAAGCCCGAGATGGTGAAGCGCATGGCGCGCAAGCCGCTGATCCTGGCGCTCGCCAACCCCGAGCCCGAGATCATGCCGGACGTCGCGAAAGCCGCGCGCCCGGACGCGATCATCGCCACCGGACGTTCCGACTATCCCAACCAGGTCAACAACGTCCTGTGCTTTCCCTTCATCTTCCGCGGCGCGCTGGACGTGGGAGCGACCACCATCAACGAGCCCATGAAGCTCGCGGCGGTGCGCGCGCTCGCCGAGCTTGCGCAGGCCGAGCAGTCGGACATCGTGGCGATGGCCTATGGCGGAGAGGAGCTTCAGTTCGGCCCCGACTATCTGATCCCCAAGCCGTTCGACCCGCGGCTCATCATGCGGATTGCGCCTGCGGTGGCGCGGGCGGCGATGGAAAGCGGGGTGGCCACGCGCCCGATCCAGGATCTCGCTGCCTACCGCGATAGGCTCGCCCAGTTCGTCTACCACTCCGGCCTGATCATGAAGCCGGTATTCGCTGCGGCGAAGAAGAACCCGAAGCGGGTCGTGTTCTGCGAGGGCGAGGAAGAGCGCGTGCTGCGTGCCGTGCAGGTGGTGGTGGACGAGAGCCTGGCCAGGCCGATTCTGGTCGCGCGCCCCGAAGTGCTCAACCCGCGCATCGAGAAGTACGGGCTGCGGCTGCGCCCGGGGCGCGACTTCGAGCTGGTCAACCCGAACTCCGATCCGCGGTTTCGTGATTACTGGCAGGAGTACTACGGCATCATGCAGCGCAAGGGCGTGACGGTGGAGTACGCCAAGCGCGAGGTCACGCGCCGCACGACACTGATCGGCGCGCTCATGGTCCGGCGCGGAGACGCCGACGCCATGCTCTGCGGCACGATCGCGCAGTTCTCCGTGCACCTGGAGTACGTTTCGAACGTGATCGGGCGGCGCAAGGGCGTCAACCAGTTCGCAGCGATGAACATGCTCATCCTGCCCAAGCGCACGCTGTTCATCTGCGACACCTACGTCAACCACGATCCGGCCGCCGAGCAGATCGCGGAGATCACCGTTCTGGCAGCCGAGGAGGTGATGAGATTCGGGATCGTGCCCAAGATCGCGCTGCTGTCGCACTCCAACTTCGGATCCTCGCGCGCGGCATCCGCCGCCAAGATGAGCCGGGCCGTGGAGATCCTGAACGAAAAGGCGCCGCACCTGGAAGTCGAAGGCGAGATGCACGGCGACGCGGCGCTCGACGAGCAGATCCGGATGCGTATCTTCCCGAACTCCAGGCTCAAGGGCGGAGCCAACCTGCTCATCATGCCGAATCTGGACGCAGCCAACATTGCCTTCAACCTCCTCAAGGTCACCGCCGGCGAAGGTATCACCATCGGTCCGATGCTGCTCGGTGCCGCCAAGCCGGTGCATATCCTCACGCCGACCGCGACGGTACGCCGGCTCGTGAACATGGCGGCGCTCGCATCGGTGGACGCAACTTCCGGCAAGTGATGGTCCTGGCAGGTATTCACCGCGGCGGACTGGCGAGAAGCGTAATGACGAACCACCAGGATCACGAGGGGCATCAAGAAAGACACGCCGCTGTGTGGAATCCCCTGGTGTTCTTGCCCTGGATGGTCAGTCTTGCTCGTTGTGGGGGTCTGGGAGACGAAGATGGCAGCGATGGATAAACGCGTGGCCGTGGTGACCGGCGGCAACAAGGGCATCGGTTTCGAAATCTGCCGCCAGCTGGCGGCTAAAGGCCTGCGCGTGATGCTCACCAGCCGCCATCCCCTCAGGGGCGAAGAAGCCGCCAGCCGTCTCAAGGCCAACGGATTCGAGGTGCTGTTCCATCCGCTGGACGTGGACAGCGACGACAGCGTCGCCACCCTGCGGCGCTTCATCGAACAGGAAGTCGGGCGCGCCGATGTGCTGGTGAACAACGCCGGGGTCCTCATCGACAGCCGCTCCACCAGTGTGCTCAAGGAGCCGATCGAGACGTTCCGCAGAACGCTGGAGACAAACTTCTTCGGCGCGCTGCGCATGTGCCAGGCTATCGTGCCGCTGATGCGCCGCAACCGCTATGGGCGGATCGTCAACCTGTCGAGCGGGCTCGGCCAGCTCGAGGATATGGGCGATGGCACGCCCGCCTATCGGGTGTCCAAGGTGGCCTTGAACGCGCTGACACGAATGGTCAGCGTCGCGGTTCGCGGTGAGGATATTCTGGTCAACTCGATGTGTCCCGGCTGGGTACGCACTGACATGGGCGGACCAAACGCCAAGCGCAGCGTCGACCAAGGCGCGGAGACCGCGGTATGGCTGGCGATGCTGCCCCACGACGGGCCCACCGGCGGCTTCTTCCGCGACAAGCGGCCGATTGCCTGGTGAGAAGGCCCTTCGCGGCATCTCTGTGCCTCTGTGGCGAGACAACTTCATGACGGCGACGAGGATAGAACGAGACACCTTCGGGGAAATCGAGGTGCCCGCCGAGCGGCTCTGGGGTGCGCAAACCCAGCGCAGTTTGCAGCACTTCCGCATCTCCGGCGAACGCATGCCCACGGAACTGATCCGGGCGCTGGCGCTGGTCAAGCGTGCGTGTACCCGGGTCAACGTCGAGCTGGGTGTTCTCGACGCCCGCAAAGGCGAGGCGATTATCCAGGCGGCCGATGAGGTGATCGCCGGGCAGCACGATGCAGAATTTCCGCTGGTGGTCTGGCAAACCGGGTCGGGAACGCAGACCAACATGAACATGAACGAGGTGCTGGCGAATCGCGCCTGCGAACTGCTCGGTGCGCAACGGGGAGACAAGCGCGTCGTTCACCCCAACGACGACGTCAACCGGGGGCAGTCCTCCAACGACATCTTCCCCACCGCCATGCACGTGGCCGCGGTGCGCGGGTTGCACGATTGGCTGGTTCCCAGCCTGCGTCGACTGCGGGATACGCTCGGCGCCAAAACCACCGAGTTTGCGGACATCGTGAAGATCGGGCGCACCCATCTGCAGGACGCCACGCCGCTCACGCTCGGCCAGGAGTTCTCCGGCTACGTCTCGCAGCTCGAGCATGGTATCGCGCACGTGCAGGCTTCGCTGACACATCTGTGCGAGCTGGCGGTGGGAGGCACGGCCGTGGGCACCGGACTCAACGCCCATCCGGAGTTCGGCGAGCGGGTGGCGAAGCGGCTGGCGAAGGATACCGGCTTGCCGTTCGTGCCCGCGCGCAACAAATTCGAGGCGCTCGCAGCCAATGACGCGATCGTGCATGCGCACGGCGCGCTGAAGACGGTCGCCGCCTCGCTGATGAAGATCGCCAACGATATCCGCTGGCTGGCCTCCGGTCCGCGCTGCGGGATCGGCGAGATCCGCATTCCGGAGAACGAGCCCGGCAGCTCCATCATGCCGGGCAAGGTGAATCCCACGCAGGCCGAGGCGCTCACCATGGCCTGCTGCCAGGTCTTCGGCAACGACGTCGCGATCAACGTCGGCGGCTCCATGGGCAATTTCGAACTCAACGTCTTCAAGCCGCTGCTCATTCACAACTTCCTGCAAAGCGTGCGCCTGCTGGCCGACGGCGCCGCGAGCTTCAACGACCACTGCGCGGCGGGGATCCAACCCGACCGCGAGCGCATCGAAGCGCTGGTGCGGCAATCGCTCATGCTGGTAACCGCGCTCACCCCCTACATCGGGTACGACAAGGCGGCGCAGATCGCCAAGAAGGCCCACGCGGAAGGGACCACGCTGAAGCAGGCGGCCCTTGACCTCGGCTACGTGACCGCGGAGCAGTTCGACCAGTGGGTCCGCCCGGAGGACATGGTCAAACCCGGCAGGCAATCCTGAGTGTAAAGGAAAGAACGATCCGACTGAGAAGCGCTTGCTGCGACGCTGTCGAGCGGTCTTGCCGCGTTCGCGGGAAAACAAAAAGCCCCGCGCGAGGCGGGGCTTGCTACAGGCGTGGACAGGCCGGATCCGAAGATTGCCGTACCGGCCTCCCCGGCCAGGTAAGAGGCTATTGGATGCCGAGAATCTTCATGGCCTTGGCCAGGGTGTTCACCGACTCCTGGTGCTTGCCGGCGTTGTGCAGCTTTTCACCTTCGGCGCGCAGTTTCTTGACCTCGGCGAGCTGCTCGGCGCTCAGACTGGGCTGTTTGGCGAGCGCTTCGTCGATCTTCTTCATGTCCATCGGGCAGTGCATCGCAAAGGCGCTGCCGGCGATGCCTAGCAGGGCGGCGGCGAGAAGATAACGCAGCTTCATGATCGTTCCTCCTTCGTGGTTGGTATCGATGTCGTCGAGGCGGTTCCTGGCCGCACCCGGTAGACCGGCTCAGGCGCACTGTGGTTCCAGGTGCGTCGAAGAAGCATTGTAGCGCCGGCGCGCGGCCCCCGGCAGCGGCACGCCGGCGACAGGATCGCGAGCGACGGGCGCGGTAGAATGCAAGCCTCGTACCTGAATTCTTGCAATTTTCGTGTCCGTAACCAGGGAACTCCCGCTCACCCGCGAGTGGCTCGCGCAGCGGCTCCAGCGCAACATCGTTCTTCCGGACGATCCCGACTGCCCGCGCTACGTTCATCCGCGCGGGCGGCAGCCCATTCCGGCGGCTGTCCTGATCCCGATCATCAACCATCGCACCAATCCGAGCGTGCTGCTCACTCAGCGCACCGATCACTTGCACGATCACGCGGGTCAGATCAGCTTCCCGGGCGGCAGAGTTGACGAGGCAGACCCGGATCGCGCGTCGACCGCATTGCGGGAAGCCGAAGAGGAACTCGGGCTGCCGCGCAGCCGCATCGAGATCGTGGGGCGTCTGCCGGATTACGACATCATGACCGGCTTCCGGGTGACGCCGGTGGTGGGATGGATCGAGCCGCCCATCGAGCTGAAGCCAGACCGGTTCGAAGTCGCGGAAGTGTTCGAAGTGCCGTTGCGATTCTTCCTCGATCCCGCGAATCATCAGCGGCACCGGCGGGACATCCACGGAGTCCTGCGTCACTACTACGCGATGCCGTTCGGCCAGCGTTTTATCTGGGGCGCCACGGCGGGGATGCTGTTCACGCTCTATCAGGTTCTCAGCGCACGGGAGTAGGTCCGGGCGCATGGCCAAGGTCCCTGTTGCCCCTGCGGTGGGCGTGCTGCAGGGGCATGAGAGCGACTTCAAGGATCATCTCTACAGGTACGAGGCCTTTGGCGGTACGGCGATTTCCGCGCGAGGAAACCATCCTGGATCTGCCCCGGGGTCTAGATCAATTGCGGCAGCCGCGGCTATCTCGTCGGTATGGACCCGGGCGATGCGCTGCGAATGCCGGGCCCGGTGCCGGTGCGGGTGGGAGTGAAAGAGTCGTGACTGTCGTGACGATCGGGGTCATCGGGGATCGACGTGCCTGCCTTGGGACCGTCGTGATCGCCGCGTAGTCTCGCGTCACGACACTCACACGACCGCAATGCTCGAACTGGCCACTCTCGCGATCTTTGTTCTAGCCGCCTGGTTCTGGGTGGACAGCATGCGCGCGCGCGAGGCAGCACTGGACGCCGGCCGACGCGCGTGCGCGGCGGAAGGGGTGCAGTTCCTCGACTGGACGGTGGCGATGAAGGCCATGCGGCTCGCCAGAGATGCCGAAGGGCGGCTGCGCGTTCGCCGTCTCTACGAGTTCGAGTTCAGCGATACCGGTGACAACCGACTGAAGGGCTCGATCATGCTGATCGGCGCCGAGCCCGTTGCCATTCACATGGCATCGCGCGAACCATCGCCTCACGGCGTGACCCGCCTGCATTAGGCCTGCGGCAGCGAATGTCCATCGCATGGCGGCGTGCAATGGCCTGTGGCAACATGGACACCGGATTCCGGCCTGCGAGGAACATTATGACCATTGAACAGCACCGGGCGGAGCTCGAAATGCTGCGCGGAGAGATCGAGTTGCTGATGAGCGAGCGCCAGAGCCTGTTGCGGGCCGCAGGCGCAGCCGCGGTCTTCGTGGCACAACTGGACAGCTCCGTTCTTCCCGAGAACACTTATACCGCCGCCGATATCCTGGCGCATGCCCTGAACGCCTTGCGCGAGGATACGCTGAAAGACGCGCTCGAGATCGTGCGACCGGAGTTCGAAGGCGGCGCATCGGAGGAGGGCCGCGGCCGCTAGCGGGCCGCGGTGCATGGCCGCATGGACGAGCGCGGGCCTCGTCCACTGACCGGCCTTGTGCTGACCGGGGGTGGTGCGCGCGCCGCGTACCAGGTCGGCGTGTTGCGCGCCTTGTCTCATATCCTGCCGCGCGGCTGCCCCAATCCGTTTCCCATCGTGTGTGGGACTTCGGCTGGCGCCATCAATGCCGCCGCGCTGGCCGCGTCGGCCACCGATTTTCATCGCGCGGTGCGTCGGTTGCTGCTCGTCTGGAAGCACTTCCACGCCGACATGGTGTACCGTGCGGACCCGTTCGGCGTGCTGAGCACCGGTCTGCGCTGGCTGAGCGCGTTGGTGGTGGGCGGGCTCGGCAAAAGCAACCCCCACTCCCTGCTGGACAATACCCCGCTGGTGCAGCTGCTCAACCAGCTGCTCGACCTGGACGGAATCCAGCACTCGATCGACGCCGGTGCGTTGCGGGCGGTGGCAGTCACGATGTCGGGGTACAGTTCCGGGCAGTCGGTTACCTTCTTCCAAGGAGTACCGGGGCTTGCTTCGTGGGAACGGGCGCGCCGCATCGGCGTGCCGGCCCGCATCGAGATCGACCATCTGCTGGCTTCCAGCGCGCTACCGTTCATATTTCCGGCGGTGCGCATCCACCGTGAGTATTTCGGCGACGGCTCGATGCGGCAGATCGCGCCGGTCAGCCCAGCGCTGCACCTGGGCGCCGATCGCGTGCTGGTCATCGGTGTCGGGCGCCAGTTGACGACCCACCCCGAACGGGTGCGAAGCGAGGGATATCCCTCGCTGGCGCAGATCGCCGGCCACGCGTTGAACAGCATCTTTCTCGACACGCTGGAGGTCGATCTGGAACGCCTGCAGCGAATCAACCGCACCGTTAGCCTCATTCCAGCGGAGGAGAGACTGCGCAAAAATTTTCCGCTGCGGGAGATCGAAACGCTGGTGATCCGGCCGTCGGTGGATCTGGATGTCATCGCTGGACGTTTCGTGCATACCCTGCCCAGGTCGATCCGCTGGCTCCTGCGCGGTCTGGGCGCGACCCGTCGCACCGGCGCGACGCTGACCAGCTATCTGCTGTTCGAGCGACCTTTCTGCCGGACATTGATCAACCTGGGCTACCGCGACACGATGGCCCGCAGAGCTGAAGTGCAGAAGTTCATTACCTCTGACGGCGGCCGTCCGCTTCATTCGGATCCTCTGCGCCTCGAGCAGGAAGAGGGTCCCTGAGCGACAGCCGTGGTGAAGATTTCAAGGAAATGTCGGCGATGAAGCGGAAGGACGATCCGGCGGCCGAGGAGCTCGTTCGCCAGCACATCATCGAGCGCGAACCCTATTATCGCCAGGTCGACGACGAGGTTCGGCTTTTCGAGGCGGCCTATGTTGCACGCATGCCCATGATGCTGAAGGGCCCGACCGGGTGCGGGAAGACGCGCTTCGTCGAGTACATGGCGTGGAAGCTTGGCCGGCCCTTGGTGACGCTGGCCTGCAACGAAGACGTGACGGCATCCGATCTGGTCGGACGCTACCTGCTCGACGCCGGCGGTACGCGGTGGGTCGATGGTCCGCTCACGATCGCCGCGCGCTATGGGGCGATCTGCTATCTGGACGAGATCGTGGAGGCGCGCCAGGACACGACGGTGGTCATCCACCCTCTCACCGACGCCCGTCGCGTGCTGCCGCTGGAGCGGAAGAACGAACTGGTGCGCGCGCATCGCGACTTCTACCTCGTGATTTCCTACAACCCGGGCTACCAGAGCGTGCTGAAGGATCTGAAGCAATCGACCAGGCAGCGCTTCGGCGCGCTCGACTTTCACTATCCCCCGCGCGACATCGAGATCGAGATCGTGGTGCACGAGTCGGGCTTGAACCCGGAACTGGCCGCCAAGCTGGTGTCCGTCGCCGAGCGCTCGCGCAATCTCAAGGGCCATGGTCTCGAGGAAGGCATCTCCACGCGCATGCTGATCCATGCCGGGTCGTTGATCGTTCAGGGGATCGACCCGGTTTCCGCCTGCCAGGTGGCGCTGGTGAAACCCATCACCGACGACCCCGATGTGCGCGATGCGCTGTGTGCCGCGATTCTTGCCTGTTTCTAGGGAAGAGCACGGCGCAAAAACCGCACGGAGCGCAGAGACGCAATTGCGAAGCCACGTGTTCCGAGCGACTGTTCGTCTGTTCTTGGTGTGCTTACCGTTTTGTTGCGTGTGACTTTTCTGTTGACTCATGGTGAAGTTCGAGAACGTCGAGCGCGGACTCTCGCTGTACCTGCGGGCGCTGTGGGGATGCGACTTCCGGCTGCGTCCGGCGTCGCACACGAAGCAGCCTTGGCGTAGACGGCGCGCGACGATCGACGGCGACTTGGTGCGGCTGCCGCAGGCATGCGCGGGTCTGGCCGGGCAGAGTGGGGCTGCGCTTTACCGGGCTGCGGCTGCGCACGCGGCCGCGCATGTGCGGTTCACCACGCGGCGGTTTTCCGCTGCCGGGCTCACGCCCATCCAGGTTGCAGTGGTCTCGCTGATCGAGGACGCGCGTGTCGAGTGCCTGGCGATACGGGAGTTTCCGGGGCTCAAGCGCCTCTGGGCGCCGTTTCACGTGGTGCGGGGCGGCGCAGTGGCGGGCTCTGCCGCACTGATGGTGCGGCTCGCCCGTGCGCTCATCGACCAGGACTACCAAGACGACGACCCGTGGGTGAGAGAGGCGCGCCGGCGTTTCTTCGCACAGTGCGACGCCTGGCAAGACCAGTCGGTCTCGCGCGCGATCGGTTCCCTGCTCGGCGGCGAGCTGGAACGGATGCGCGAGCCGTTCGACTTCGCGACCTATGTGGTCGAACCGGCGTACCGGGACGACAACCTGGGGATGTGGGACTTCGCGAACCAGAACCGGAACAGCCGGGATGACAGCGTTCACGAAGGCGTGCATTCCTCGGACGGGGACGAGGGCGAGCCGCCCGAGGAGCGCGCGTCGGGCGATCCCGCGGGCCGCGCGGCCCGAAGCCGCTTGTTCCCGGGGCGCGAGCGCAGCGAAGCTCCGGAAGAGCGGCTCTCACCCGCCGTTCGCTATGACGAGTGGGACTACCTCGTCGGGCGCGAACGGCGCGCCTGGTGCACGCTGCTCGAGAAGTCCGCTGCCGAAGGCGACGCACGGCAGATCGACGACATGATGAAGCGCAACAGAGAGCTGGTGACCCGCATGAACGCTCTTGTCAGAGCGCTCCTGGTGAAACGGCTGATGCCGATGAAGCTGCAACTGGAAGGCGAGCGGCTGGATCTCGACGCCTCCATCAACGCGCTGGTCGATCTGCGTTCGAACATCGCACCCGACCTCCGCGTGCATACCCTGCTTGGGCGGCGGCGGCGCGACCTCTCGGTTCTGGTGCTTCTGGACCTTTCACAATCCACCAATGATCTCGCACCCGGCGCCGGTACCACCGTGCTGCAGCTCGCCCGCGAGGCGACCGCGTTGCTGGCCGACGCGATGGAGCGCATCGGCGACAGTTTTGCGATCCACGGGTTTTTCTCCAACGGCAGGCACGAGGTGGGCTACGTGCGCATCAAGGACTTCGACCGGCCTTACGCAGAGCTGGCGAAGGCGCGCCTGGCCGGGATCACCGGGCGGTTTTCCACCCGCATTGGCACTGCCCTGCGTCACGCCGGCTCGTTTCTGAAAGACCGGCGCTCGGACAAAAAGCTGTTGCTCCTCGTCACCGATGGCGAGCCGTCCGATATCGACGTTCAGGACCCGCATTACTTGGTCTTCGACGCGAAGAAGGCTGTCGAGCAGAATCAGAGTTACGGCGTCTACACCTACTGCATGAGCCTCGACCCCAGGGCCGATTGCTACGTCTCCCGCATCTTCGGTGTGCGCAACTGGACGGTGGTCGATCATCTTCGGCGGCTGCCCGAGAAGCTTCCGCTGCTCTACGTGCGGCTGACGCACTGATGTCTCCGGCCCGGCGCCGCAGACGCGGCGGATTGGTGCAAGTGCGTTTGGCGAACCGGCCCCATCGAGCGCCGCTCCGACAAGCTGGCTCGAAAATGGCTTTGCCTCATCACGAACTGGCATCACTTTCGAGGATGATCGCGTAGTATGGATCTTGTCGCAGTACTCCGACTGTCATGACCCGTCGTCTTGTCCGCGCCTTGTTGCTCGTTTCATCACTGTGCGCGGACGGTTGCGGCAACGGAAGTTCTTCGCCTGCCGGGCCTGCGTTGTCGACCGGCCTCGCGCTGCAACCCGTCGCGAGCGGGCTCGGTTCTCCGGTATTCATGACGTCGCCGCCCGGCGACAGGAAACGTCTGTTCATTGTCGAGCAGGCCGGACAAATCCGCATCTTCGATGTGACGACCGGCACGCTGAGGGCCACGCCGTTTCTCGACGTCGCCGGCCGCATTGTCAGCGGGGGCGAGCAAGGCCTCCTCGGCATGGCGTTCGATCCCGATTACGCGAATAACCGCCGCTTCTATGTCTTCTATACCGACCGCAGCGGCGATCTCGTGATCGCCCGCTACCTGCGCCACGCGACCGACGCGAACCTCGCCGATCCGACGAGCGCGATGGTGCTGCAGACGGTGCAACATCCCGTCCACGCCAACCACAACGGCGGCATGCTGGCGTTCGGTGCGGACGGCTGCCTCTACGCCGGCATCGGCGACGGCGGTAGCGGCGGCGATCCGAATGACAACGCGCAGAATCCCGATTCGAAGCTCGGCAAGCTGCTGAGGATCGATCCGGATACCGGAGCCGCCTGCGCCAATGGTATCGCCAACCCGTTTGCAGGCGGCGGCGGTGCGCCGGAAGTGTGGAGCCTGGGACTGCGCAACCCGTGGCGCTTTTCCTTCGACCGCCAGACCGGCGACCTGTACATCGGCGATGTTGGGCAGGGCGCGCGCGAGGAAGTCGATGTCGCGACCGGATCGAACCCGGGGCGCGGTGTGAACTACGGTTGGCGACTGATGGAAGGTTTCCTGTGTTTCAATCCTTCGACCGACTGCAACCCTGGAACCCTGACGCTGCCGGTACTCGATTACCCGCACATCGAGGGGGCTTGCTCGATCACCGGCGGCTACGTGTATCGCGGCACGGCCATAGCCGGGCTGCAGGGCACCTACTTCTATGCGGATTTCTGCGCAGGGTTCGTCAGAAGCTTCCGCCTCGGTAACGGCCAGGCGATGGATCAAAGGGAATGGCCGCAACTGAGTCCGCCCGGCGGGTTGATATCGAGCTTCGGGGAAGACAGCGCGGGCGAACTCTACCTGATGTCTCTGAGCGGCGGGCTCTGGAAAATCGTTCCAGATTGAAACTGTCCCGCTGCACATCGCCTGGCGCCCCGACGGCCTGAAACCGGCGCGCCCAGCGCCCGAATTGCACTTGAGGTAGACGATGGAGACGACCACTGTCGAAATGGCGCCGCGCAAGCGCATCGCGCTGATCGCGCACGACAACCGCAAGCAGGACCTGCTCGAATGGGCGCGCTACAACCAGGGCACGCTCAGCCACCATGAGCTATGCGGCACCGGCACAACCGGTGGGCTGATCGCGCAGGAGCTGGGACTGACGGTCAGGCGGTTCAGAAGCGGACCGCTCGGCGGCGACCAGCAGGTCGGCGCGGCGATTGTGGAAGGCGAGATCGACATGGTGATCTTCTTCTGGGATCCGCTGACTCCGCAGCCGCACGACGTGGACGTGAAGGCTCTGCTGCGCATCGCGGTCGCCTACAACGTGCCGATTGCCTGCAACCGCGCGACCGCCGACTTCATGCTCTCCAGCCCGCTGCTCAACAGCCGCTACAGCCGGATGGTGCCGGGGGCCGAACGCTGGGTTTCCATGTAAGGGCCGGATCAGAGCGCGGTGTATCGCAGCGCGAATCCGAAGCCGGTCGGTACCGCTTGCGCTTCGAGCACACCGCCCGCACCGAACATGATCGGCGAGTGGACGACGTCACGCTCGAGCAGATGCGTGCCGAAGGCGCCCTCCTGCGCGTACAGAATGTCGCGTGCGCTGTTGGCAACGGCGAGCGCCGCACGGGTGAGCAGCGAGGTTTCGCCCACGTGCGCGCCGACGATCATCTTCAGTCCTGCCTGCCGTATGCGGTGCGCGAGCCGCAGCGAGCGCAGCAGCCCGCCCATCTTCGATACACGCAGGTTCACGAGCCAGCGTACCGCAGAGTCGCCAAGGGCATTGAGCTGCCTGTCGCGCAACAAGCTCTCGTCGAGGATAATGGCGCAGTCGAAAGTGGCGGCGATCCGCCTCATTCCCGGAAAGTCGCCGGCCTTGAGCGGTTCCTCCAGCGCGACGAAGGGAAAGTCGAGCCCGGAGAGAAAGTCGATTGCGCGGTCCGCGCTGGTCCACAGATTGTTGGCGTCGGCCCGCACCGCGGCGCCCTCGATCCCGGCCGCCTTCAGTGCAGCGACTTTCGCGCGATCCAGCGCAGCGTTTCCAGACAGCTTGATCTTGTAGTCGCGGAATCCGGCCGTCAGATAGCGGGCGAGCTGCGCGTGAAAGCGCTGCGGCGACACGTCCCCAATGACGGCGGTATAACGAAACCGTCCCGACAGCCTCGGCAGTTCCAGCAAGGCTTCCACCGTCTGCCCGTTGCGCCTGGCGAGCAGATCGAGCAACGCAAGCTCGATTGCGCACCACGCTGCTGGATTGGCGTCGATCTCTGGGCCATGCCGCTCGACCCGGCTTCTCAACGTATCGAGGTCCCGGATCGTGGCGATGAGTCCTTCGCGCTGCGATTCCACGAACGCGGCTGCGCCTGCCAGCGTTTCGTGGCTGACGTATTCGCGCGGACATCCTTCGCCGTAGCCGAGCAGGCCGTCGCGGCTTCGCGCCTCCACCCAAAGCGTATGGGTGGCGTCGCGCGATGCCGACGCATGCGCGAACGTTTGTTTGAACGCGATGTTCAGCGCTCGCCATGACAGAGATTGCAGCATTCGCTCTAGACCTGCTCCACGAGTCTTTCCAGGTCGACCGGAATTCTGCCCTTGTAGGCCAGGGCGACGATCTTGAACTGGTTTTCGCGCTGACCTTGGCGAACGCTTTCGCGCTTGTAGGCTTCTTCGGCGCCGGGGGCGAGCCATGCCGCGGAAAGGGCAGCCAGCCGCCCGCTCTCCCGCTTGGCTTCGTACTCGATGTTGAGCGCCCGCAGCTGCCCGTCGACCATCTGTGCCAGACGATCCGCGTGGGGTTTCGGCCCGCCATCCACTTCGACATAGAGCCGATACGCGCGCGCCGGCTCGTCGGCCAGCATCATCACGAAGCGCGCCGTCCGGCCGATCCGCGCCACGGCCTGGCGAACGGCCGCCAGCACCTGCGACTCGTAAAGCTTCTCGCCGGTGATGTTGGTCACGCCCTTGCCCTTCTGCACGAACTGGAGTAGCGGCGTGCGGCGCAGAAACCCGGTCACGCGAACCAAGTCGTTGATGAAATAGCGGTACAGTCCCGAGGGCGTGGTGACGATGACGTAGTAGTCCACGCCTTTGCGAATCCGGTCGAGAGTGAGGAACTCGGGTTCGCCGAGGTCCCATCGGTCGCGCTCGACGAATTCGAAGAAGTGCGTATCGAACGTCGGCAGGCCGCTGCCGCGGCGGCGGCCCAGCGTGATCGTCCCGCGGAACTCGCTGGACACGTAGCCGAGTTCCTGGATGTGCGTGCGAGACGACAGCTCCTGTCGCAGCGCGCTCGCTGCCACGCCTGCGCTGGCGCATGTCCAGGTCACCACCATCCTCAAGGCCGGCCACAGATCGGCAATGCGCCGTTCGCCACCTCCGGCGCACAGCCGTTCCAGCTCTTCGGCGCGCGCCGGAACAGAGCCCAGACGCCGACCGAGCGAGGATAGGACTTGTGCCGGCACCTTGTCCGCGAGAAAGAAACCGCCCTGGCGCAGGTCCGCGATCAACTTGGCCTCGTGCTCGCGATACAGCGCGATGAGCGTGAGCAGGGTACTCGCGTTCGCGCTTCCCAGATAAGTGACGTCCCTGTGCGCCAGACCCAGCCGCAGGATAAGCAGGTACTTGACCCTGCTGTCGGGGATGGTGAGAACTTGCGGCGGCACGATGAACTTCTCTCGCACCAGCGTCGGGGTACTTGCGGCTACTATCCCGGATGCCGACCCGAACGGCTTTCCGTTGGGCAGCACGCCCTCGACCGCGGGACTGGTGATCACCAGGATGCTTCCGTCGAACGCCTCCGGGCAGACCCGATGCTGCGCCGCCACCGACAATCGATGAACGACTCGCAGCCTGCGCAGGTGAGACGGCGTTAGCGGAATGTCCTTGGGCTTGCCCGTGGTACCGCTGGTGCGCAGGTACTGCAGGGGCGCTTCAGCGCTCAGCGCGGGTTCGCCGCGCTCGATCTGCGCCTCGATGTAATCGCGCAGCGCCTCGTAGCCCCGGACCGGCACGCGCGCGGCGAACGTCCCGTAGCCTTCGATGGTCTCGAAATCATGCTTGCGACCGAAAGTCGTTGAGCGATTGCGGCTGAGGATGGCGGAAAGCAACGCGCGCTGCGCGCGCATTGGCTCGCGCGCCGCCTTTGCGATTGCGCGGCCATGCACAAGGCGAGTCCAGCGCAACAGCATCGCGACAGCCAGATCCGCGAGGCGCTCCTTCAGGCTGCGCCGTAAGCCGGCCCGGCGGCGAAAAGGCGCGAACATCTGGGCCCAGAAACCTTTCGGATAGCCAGGGTCGGGGATGCCGATGTCGAGCAGCCGGTGTTTGGGCAGATACCAGGTGCCGAACACCAGGTCCCAAACGATGGTGGTATTGCTGAAGTTGCAATACGCCGTCCTGGGATCTCGCGCATGGTGCCAGCGGTGGGTTTCCGCGCTGCCCACCAGATAGTTCAGGAATCCGTAGCGCAGCCGCACGTTGCTGTGCTGGAAGAAGCCGTTCACCGCGTAGAGCAGAAAGTAGGCGGCGATCACCTCGGGCGCCACCCCGAGCGCCACGAAAGGTACCGTGTCCAGCCCGAAGTGCAGCGCTTTTTCCAGCGGGTGGAAACGGCCGGTGTTGAGTGTGTACAGGATGGCGGGCGAGTGGTGCACCTCGTGCAGCCGCCACAGCGGCGCGAAACTGTGACAGGCGCGGTGCAGCCAATAGCGCAGGAAATCGACCGCAAGCACCATTGCGATCACCTGCGCCCAGAGCGGCCAATGGTACGGCCACCAAGGGTTCGCCGCCGTCTCGTGCGTGCGTCCAGCCAGCAAGAGGGCGAGCAGTGCCGCCAGCGCGCGTGGCAGGAATACCTGCACGACGCCCAGGAACATGGCGTCGGCTTTCACGTCGTGCCAGCCTGGGCGCCAGTCGTCTCGCTCCGGAAACCGCAGTTCCAGGGCGACGATCACCAGCGCAGCGAGCACGATCGGAACGTAGAGGGCGACCAGCAGATGCGAGCCGCTGGAAAGCATGGCGCCGAACAACGCGATCGCGGCCGCAAACACCAGCGGATACCAGACATAAGGCAGCGCGTGTGTCATCGGCTGTTCCTCATCACGAGGCCGGGCGGCGCGGGTGGTAACGCGCAACCGTCAACACGAAACCGGCGAGCACGACATGGAACACTGCGGGAATCCAAGCGGTGAACCAGGCCGGGGCAGCAGGCATCGCCAGTCCCACCAAGAGGCGCAACAGCGAGCCGGCCATGTACACCGCACCTGCCCAAAGAAGGATGCGCCCGAGCCGGGGATTGACGATCAGCGTCCCATTGGCAGCACGCCAACATACCCGCACCATCACCGCGAGAATCACGATCTGTGCCGAAAGCAACGACCAATAAGGCAGCCGGCTGCCTTGGAACGCTTCGAACGCCGGGAGAAACGCCTGGGGAATCCAGCGCTGCACGGCCTGCCCGGCCACGCGCAGGGCGAACAGCCCGGTGAGCAGCGCCAGCAAACCGGCGTGCCTGCGGCTGGCAGGCGGTTGCGCGCAGCCGCGGAGGGTTGGTCTTGCCGTCGTCACGGCGCTGAGCTTCCATGTTCCGGTCGGATTGCGCAAGCGGCAGCGGAAGGGCGAAGTCGCTGAGGAGCTCGACGCGCCGGTCGAGCGGGTCAGGCAACGCGACCAAGCGATGCGTGAGGCACCACCCTCCTGCCGGGGATAAGATATCGGCTGGACTCTCTCAGGGGGAACCCGATGGCTGACAACAAGACCAAAGTCACCATTCTCACGGGAAGCTACCGTATCAAGGGCTATATCGATCTGATGCCTGGGGCGCGCGTAACGGACTACATGATCGATGCTAAGGATTTCATCGCGGTGACCGAAGCCGAAGTCTGGGAGGCGGGCGACCGCAAGGTGGCGAGCGCTCCTTTCATCAACGTCAGCCGCGAGCATATCCAGGTCGTCATTCCGGGTCATTGATGCGCTCACGCCCTGTGCGCCGCGCCTGATGGATCCGATAAAATGAGGCGGTAGCCGCTGCATTCATCATGTCCTTTCTCTCCTTATTGGCTGCGCTGCTGATCGAACAGGCTTGGCCGCTCAATCCACGCTGGGCCGTCTTTCGCCTGTTCGCGCGGTACGCAAACAGCCTTGGCAAGCACTTCAACGCCGGCGAACGGCGACAGGGAATGGTGGCCTGGCTGCTCGGCGTGCTGCCGTGGGTGGTCGCAGCAGCCTTGGTGCACTATTTCCTGGCGTCGATGAGCCTGGCGCTGGCTTGGGTGTGGAACGTGGGCGTGTTGTACGTGACGATGGGGTTTCGCCAGTTCAGCCATGCCTACACCGCGATCGTCGAAGCCCTGCGCGGCGGCGATCTGGACACGGCCCGCAGGGAACTGGCGGAATGGCGCGGCCAGCCGGCCGACGAGTACAACGGTACGGAGATCGCCAAGCTCGCGATCGAAGAAGGACTGGTGGACGCGCACCGCCACGTGTTCGGGGTCATGTTCTGGTTCGTCGTGTTGCCGGGGCCGGCCGGCGCGGTGCTGTATCGGATCTCCGCCCTTCTTCATGAAAAATGGGGGGCGCGCGACGAGGAGGAATATCGGGAGTTCGGTCGATTCGCACGCAAGGCTTTCGAGCTGATCGACTGGGTCCCGGTGCGCCTGACCGCGATGAGCTTTGCGATCGCGGGCGACTTCGAGGATGCGGTCTACTGCTGGCGCCAGCAGGCGCAACGCTGGATGAATCCCGAGCAGGGCATCGTGCTCGCCTCTGGCGCCGGGGCGTTGGGCGTGCGTCTCGGCGAGACCGTCCACCAGCAAGGCACGGTGAGCTTCCGCCCGGAGCTCGGTGTCGGCGACGAGGCCGACGTGCATTACATGACCAGCGCGGTGGGCCTGATCTGGCGCGCGGTGGTCATCTGGATGTTCGTCATCGGCCTGGTCACGGCCGCGCATTATCTGGGCCGCTGACGCCCGGGTTTCAGGCCCAGTCGGGCCGTTTCTCTGCGAGTTCCTCTGCGATCGCACGGTAGGCCTGCCAACGCCGCGGCTCGATCTTGCCTTCTTCGACGGCCGCGCGGATCGCGCAACCCGGCTCGATGACATGGCGGCAGTCCTTGAAGCGACACGCGCCGCGCAGCGGACGCAATTCCGGAAAGGCATCGGCCAGTTCCGACAGTGAAAGATGCTGCAGGCCGAAGGTCTGCATCCCGGGCGAATCGATGAGGTGGCTGTCCCGGTCGAGGTGATACAGGCGCGCGCTGGTGGTGGTGTGCCGGCCGGCGCCGAGAGCCTCCGAGATCTCTCCGATGCGTACTTCGGCATCGGGCACCAAGGCTTTGACGATGCGCGACTTGCCCATTCCGGACTGACCCACCAGGACGCTTGTCTGCCCGGAGAGCCAAGGGCACAACGGCGAAACGTCTTCTCGGGCCGAGAGCTTCAGTAGCGGATAGCCGAGCTGCTCGTAGAGCCGCAGCCGCTTGCTTGCGGCGGCGCTTTCCACCTCGAGGTCGATCTTGTTCAGTACGACCAATGCCTTCAGCCGCTGCTGCTCGGCGGCGACGAGGCAGCGGACGAGCAGCTCCTCGCTGAATGGCGGCCTTCCAGCGACCACTACCAGAACCTGCGTGACGTTGGCCGCGATGACCTTCTGCCGGAAATCGTCGGAGCGATACAGCGCCGAGGTTCGCTGCGCGACGGACTCGATCACGGCCTGGTCGGCCGCCGCGCGGCGCACCCGTACGCGGTCACCACAGGCCAGATCGCTCCTCTTGCCCCTTGGGTAGCAGTGCAGGGCAGTACCGTCGGCAAGCTCCACGACGTAGTGTCGGCCATGCGCCGACA
Source organism: Burkholderiales bacterium (assembly GCA_035560005.1). NCBI lineage: Bacteria > Pseudomonadati > Pseudomonadota > Betaproteobacteria > Burkholderiales > Burkholderiales bacterium. The sequence continues at coordinate 30,255 of DATMAN010000031.1, forward strand.
CGACAAGGCCATCGACGAGCCCGCTCTGTCTTGCTTCAGCCAATGGACGTTCGCAGAGGCGTTCGCGATCGCGCAGCCTTGTCGCGAGCGATGTCTTCGCGTTGGCGTCGCCGGGACAACCAAAGGCTCACGCCTGCGCCATCTGCTGCAGCCGCAGGATTCGAGTGGCCGCGGGCGGGTGCGAGTCGTACCACGCGGAGTGCAGGGGATCGGGCGTGAGCGTCGAAGCGTTGTCTTTATAGAGCTTGACGAGCGCCCTGATGAGATCGCGCGCGGGCGTGTACTGCGCAGCATACTCGTCCGCCTCGAATTCGTGCTTGCGCGAGTACATCGCCATCAACGGCTGCAGCGGGAACACGAACACCGGCACGACGAGGAAGAAAAGCGCCAGCGCCATCGCGTCGGTCGCAGGGTAGGCAACCCCGAGGCCGACGAAGAACCACGGCTGATCCATCAGCGCTCCGAGTACGGCGAGCAGGACCAGGCTCGCGGCGAATGTCCACGCAAGGCGCTTGAACACGTGCCGGCGGCGAAAGTGCCCAAGCTCGTGGGCCAGCACGGCTTCGATCTCCGGCGCTTCCAGCCGGTTGAGCAGCGTGTCGAAGAAGACGATGCGCTTGGACTTGCCGAACCCGGTGAAGTAGGCATTGCCGTGGGTGCTGCGCTTGCTGCCGTCCATCACGAACAGCCCCTTCGACGTGAACCCGCAGCGCTCGATCAGCTTCTCGATGCGGCGCTTCGTTTCCCCTTCCTGCATCGGCGAGAATCTGTTGAACAGCGGCGCGATGAAAGCCGGATACACCGCAAGCAGCAGGGTGCTGAACCCGATCCATACCAGCCAGACGTAGAACCACCACAGCTCCCCCATCCGCTCCATGAGCCACAGCACCGCGAGCACCAGCGGCAGGCCAAGCACGGCGCCGACGGCGGCATGCTTGACGAGATCCGCAATCCACATGCCGAGGGTCATCTTGTTGAAGCCGAATCGGGTCTCGATGACGAAAGTGCGGTACAGCCCGAAGGGCAGCTCGAGCATCGAGGTAAGCACGACGAGCAGCGCGACGAACGCCGTGCCGCGCAGGATGTCGTTCTGGAACAGCGCAGCCGCGAGTCCATCCAGCCATTGCAGGATCCCGCCGAAAGTCAGCGCGAGCAGAACCGCGGCATCGAACGCGATGGCAGCGGCGGACAGGCGCGTCTTGGCGCTCGTGTAATCGGCCGCCTTGCGGTGCGCCTCCAGATCGATGTCGGCGGCGAATGCCTCGGGGACGCGCTCACGGTGCGCCTGCACGTGACGGACGTGGCGAAAGGCCAGCCAGAGCCGGGTCGCTGTTGTGGCCGCCAGCGCCAGCACGAAGACGATGGAAAAACCGTTCATGAGCGTCGACTTCGGAGAGAAACCTCAGTATGACAAAATAGCCGCCGGGAAAACTCAAAGAAGAAACGCAGGGCGATTATGGCACAGGACCCCAGCGCGTTGATCTGGATCGACATGGAGATGACCGGCCTCGATCCCGAGCGCGATCGCATCATTGAGGTGGCGCTCGTGGTCACCTCATCGAATCTCGAACCCGTGGCGGAGGCGCCCGTGCTGGTCGTGCACCAGGCTGCCGAAGTGCTCGAAGCGATGGATGCTTGGAACAAATCGACGCACGGAAAGTCCGGCCTGCTTGACAGGATCCGGGCTTCCCGCCTCACTGAGGCGGACGTCGAGCAGAAGATGATCGCTTTCCTAGAACTGCACGTTCCACCCAACACCTCTCCGATGTGCGGCAACTCGATCTGCCAGGACCGGCGCTTTCTCGCGCGCTGGATGCCCAGGCTGGAGCAGTACTTCCACTACCGGAATCTGGACGTATCGACGCTGAAGGAGCTGTGCAAGCGCTGGAAACCGGAAGTCGCTGCCGGCTTCACCAAGAAGAGCAAGCATGAAGCGCTCGCCGATATCTACGAATCGATCGACGAATTGAAGTACTATCGGGAACACTTTCTGAAGCTTTGAGCGCGGTGAGGCAGGCGTAGGACCTGGAGCAAACAAGGCGCGGCCCGCTCCGGAGCCCGCACGCGAGCCTGGATCATCTCTTCCCTGTTCGCTCCCCGCGTCTTCGGCCTTCACTCCAGCGTAATTTCGCCGTCAAAATCAACCTCCAGACCCACGGCGGGAACGATCAGCTTCATTTTCGCGGCTAAGCGTTCGTTGCCTTTGAGCCCGCCGGACGCCATCGCCTTCGCCACCGCCTGTTCGATCTCCCGCTGCGAGCCTACACCGGCCATCTTGAGAAACTTGCGGATGCTCATGTTGAAGGTTTCCTCTTTCATCCGGTCCTCCTCATTGCGATGATGCGGTCGATGAGCGCGCGGGTCGAGGGGTCGTGGGCCGCGGACGCGCTCCCTGCTCGCAGATCCCGGAGCACGCCTGCAGCCAGTTGCTTGCCCAGCTCGACCCCCCATTGATCGAAGGAGTTGATGTTCCACAGCGCGCCCTGCACGAAGACCTTGTGCTCGTAGAGCGCGACGAGCGCGCCGACCGATCGGGGGTCGATCCGCGGCAGCACGATCGTGTTGCTCGGGCGGTTACCCGGAAAGGTGCGATGGGCCGCGAGTCGCGCGGCCTCCTCGCCCTCGAGCCCCTGAGCCCTCACCTCGGCCAGCGCCTCTTCGGTGGTCTTTCCGCGCAGCAAGGCCTCGGTCTGCGCCAGGCAGTTGGCGAGCAGGAGTTCGTGGTGCTCCGGCAACTGCCACTCGGAGCGCGCGGCGACGATGAAATCGCACGGCGTGACTTGGGGGCTTTGGTGCAGGTGCTGAAAGAAAGCATGCTGGCCGTTGGTTCCGGGCGCTCCCCAGATGACCGGTCCGGTCGCGTAGTCCACCGCTTCGCCCGCGCGATCTACTCGCTTGCCGTTGCTCTCCATGTCGAGTTGCTGCAAGTGCATCGGCAGCCCGGCCAGATCCTGCGCGTAGGGCAGGACGGCGTGGGTCGGGGCACCGAGGAAATTGCCGTGCCAGACGCCGATCAGGCCCAGCAAGGCCGGCATGTTGCGCTCGAGCGGCGCGGTGCGGAAGTGCTCGTCCATCGCGTGGGCGCCTTCGAGCAACTGCTCGAAACGCTCGAATCCGACCGCCAGTGCGATGGGCAGGCCGATCGCCGACCACAGTGAATAGCGGCCGCCCACCCAGTCCCAGAAACCGAATACGCGCTCCGGCGCGATGCCGAACTGGCTGGTCGCTTCCAGGTTCGTGGACACCGCGGCGAAATGCGCGGCGATCACCGCGTTCGCGGGGCTGGCGCGCGCCAGCCGCGCGAGCAACCAGTCGCGCGCGGACCGCGCGTTGGCCAGGGTCTCCTGAGTGGTGAAGGTTTTCGACGACACGATGAACAAGGTGGTTTCGGCGTCCAGTCCTGCCACGGTAGCCCCGAGATGTGCGGCATCGACGTTGGAGACGAAATGCACCCGCAGCTTGCGCGAGGCGAATGGGTTCAGAGCCCGAGTCACGGTGAGCGGCCCCAGATCCGAGCCGCCGATGCCGATGTTGACGACGTCGGTGAAAGGCCGGCCCGTGAAGCCGCCCACGCGCCCTTCGCGCACGCTCTCGGAAAACTGCTGCATGCGCGCGAGCACGGCATTGACTTCGGGCATCACGTCCCGACCGTCCAGCAGGATCGGGCGATTCGAGCGGTTGCGCAACGCGACGTGCAGCACAGCGCGCTTCTCGGTCGTGTTGATCCGGCGCCCCTCGAACATCGCTTGGATCTGCTGCGGCAGGCTGGCGTCCCCGGCGGCGGCGATCAGCAGCGACAAGGTTTCGCGCGTGAGCGGATTCTTGGAGTAGTCGAGAAAAAGGCCGCAAGCCTCCAGGGAAAAGTCCTGCGCGCGGCGCGGATCGCGCTCGAAGAGGTCCAGGATGGACACGTGGCGCATGCGTTGCGCGTGTGCGTGCAGCGCTTTCCAGCTTGAACGCTCGGTCAGCCGCGCCATGGGCTGGACGCCGACGCAGGCCTCGGGCGAACGCGAAAGTGCGGGTGCGGGAACAGCCGATCGGGCATTTGGGTGAATGCAGCTTTCGAGAAGGCGGCAGGAGGAATTTTAGGCGAGGCAGCCGCTCGTCCGAAACCTGCGTTACCGGCTCGGGCGAGCAGGGTACAGCGCACAAAAAGGCCTCCGAGGCTGCCCTCGGAGGCCCGCGACACAAGGAGGGAGGAGGAGCCCCTTACGCCGCTTTCTTCTTCGCCGTGCTGTTGGTGGCAGCGGCGAAAGTCGCTTCGGTGGCTTCGCTGACCTGGCGCGCCGCCTTCGAGAAAGCGTCGTAGGCCTGGTTTGCCGTCGCTACGGCGGACTTGATCGCGGCGACTGCGGCTTCGGAACCGGCTGGCGAATTCTTCGCGGCCTGGTCGAGGGCCCCGATCAGGTTCTTGTTGAACTCGGTGACCTTTTCGTCGAAGAGCCTGGCGATTTCCGCCTGGGTTTCGGACGCCAGTGTGTAGACGGACTTCAGATAGCTCGCGTACTTTTCCGCTGCGGGTTGAGCCCACGCGCCCGGCAGGGTGGCCAGCTCCTGGGGATCCTTGGCTTCCAGCGCGGCCTTGGCCGTCTTCACCGCTTCGGCGAACGCGCTCTTCGCGGTCCTGAGGTTCAGGTCCGCGAACTTCTCGGCTGCGGTCGCGGTGACCCCGGCAAACGCCAGAAACGTGTCGAGAGTTTCCTTCTGCGTCGTGACTACTTGCTCTGGTACGGTAAACATCATGCCTCCTGAAGAAAGCGTCTTAAGGTCTCGGCCGTGGACAACGGCCCCTTGTCCCGGCGACGAGAGATTTGCTGCGCCGCACAAAACAGGCCTCATTGTACTGTCCGACGCGAGGCTGTCAACAGGTCATTCAGGTCCGCCAAGAAAAAAATAAACCCGCAAAATCAGCATAGTAAGTGTTTACTATTGATCTCGCCCCATGTTAGGGATTGTTCAGGCAATGATCGGTGCAGCGCGCAATCTGTTGTCCGCCAAAGTCTTGGCCATCGCAGCGTTGCCGATGCTCTCGGCGCTTGTCTTGTGGGCCGGCCTGGCTGGGTGGTTCTGGAATGGTTGGGTGGAGGCGGTCCGTTCGGCGCTGGTCGGTATGACCGATTTCCTGGACTTCGGCTGGTTCGACGTCTCGGAACTGGCCGGAGCGGCGGCCAAGGGCCTTCTGGTCTTGCTGCTGCTGCCGGCAGTGCTTGCGACCGCTTCGCTGATCGCAGCGGTGCTTGCGATGCCCATGCTGGTGGGCTTGGTGAGCCGGCGCGACTTTCCTCGGCTCGATCGGCGCCAGGGAGGCAGCCTGCTCGCAGGTCTGTGGAACGCGTGTGCTGCTTTGGGCGCGTTTCTGGCACTGTGGCTGTTGAGCCTGCCGCTCTGGCTCATCGCGGGTCCGTTCGCGGCCATTGTTCCGTGGTTGCTCTCGGCCCACCTGAACCAGCGTTTGTTCCGCTACGACGCGCTCTCCGAACATGCCAGCGCAGAGGAAATGCGCTGCCTGTTCCAGACCCGCGTCGGCGGGCTCTTCGTCCTCGGGCTGGTGACCGGCGCCCTGTATTTCGTGCCGTTCGTGAACCTCTTTGCGCCAACCTTTTCCGCGCTGGCGTTCATTCACTACTGCCTTGCCGAACTGCAGCGCCTTCGGGTTTGCGGGCAGGGCGCAGTGAGCTGAAGCGGGACTGCCGCGAAATCGAGGACTGGAAAGAAGCGGACCGCGATGAATTGAGAGAGGCGCTTTTGACCTGCGGCTCCGCCTCTTCCAGTCGGCTCTTACAAGCCCGGGATTTCGGCCTGCCCTTTCAGATTCTTTCGTAAATGGCGGCGATGCCCTGGCCGCCGCCGATGCACATGGTCACCAGCGCATATCGGCCTTTGATCCGCTGCAGCTCGTAAAGCGCCTTGATCGAGATGATGCAGCCGGTCGCGCCGACGGGATGACCCAGGGCGACCGCGCCGCCGTTGGGATTGGTTTTCTGAGGATCGAAGCCGAGGTCTTTCGCCACTGCGCACGCCTGCACCGCAAAGGCTTCGTTCGACTCGATCACGTCCATGTCTGCCACCTTGAGCCCGGCTTTCTTCATCGCGTTCTTTACGGCCGGAATCGGTCCCAGGCCCATCACGGTCGGCTCCACGCCGGCGTGGCCATAGGCGACGAGCCGCGCCAGCGGCCGAGCGCCGCGTTTCTGCGCCATCTTCGCTTCCATCAGCACGACTGCTGCGGCACCGTCGTTGATCCCGGAAGCGTTGCCCGGCGTCACGCTGCCGTCTTTCTGGAACGCGGGCCGCAGCTTCGCGAGATTCTCCATGCTGGCGTCCGCGCGCACGTGCTCGTCTGTATCGAAGAGCTTCACGCCTTTCCTGTCCTTGATCTCGATCGGCAGGATCTGCTCCTTGAAGTAGCCGTTTTGGATCGCCCTGGTGGCACGCCGGTGCGATTCGACCGCGAGGCGGTCCTGTTCTTCGCGGCCGATCCCGTACTGCTTGGCGACGTTTTCCGCCGTCACTCCCATGTGAATGTTGTGGAAGGGATCGGACAGCGCGCCGATCAACGCGTCCATCATGACCTGGTCGCCCATCTTCGAACCCCAACGCGCCGATGGGACCCAGTAGTTGGCGCGGCTCATCGATTCCGCGCCGCCCGCGACCGCGATATCGGCATCGCCCAGCGCGACGATCTGCGCGGCGCTCACGATCGCCTGCAGCCCGCTGCCGCACAGCCGGTTCAGCGTTAGCGCCGGCACTTCCCTGGGCACCCCCCCCTCGATCGCCGCCACCCGCGCGAGGTACATGTCCTTGGCTTCGGTGTGGATGACGTTGCCGAACACCACGTGGCCCACTTCTTCGGGCGCGACCTTGGCCCGTGCCAGCGCCTCCTTCACGCAGCGCGCCGCCAGCTCCGTCGGCGGAAAGTCTTTCAGGCTGCCGCCGAAATCCCCGATTGCGGTTCTTGCTCCTGCGACCACCACCACATCACGTCCGTTGTTCATCTGCGTCTCCAGAAAAAACTGATCGAACCAGCCAGGGCACCAGGCGTAGCAAATAAAGCCGAGCGATCGAGCAACGAGCAAGCCGGTCTGTCCAGTTTTCGCCTTTCTCGGTGCCTGACTGACTCGGCTTGGTTGTTGCGTCGCTTCAGCGTTCCACGGCGAGGGCCACGCCCATTCCGCCGCCGATGCACAGCGATGCCAGGCCCTTGCGTGCGTTGCGCCGGATCATCTCGTGCAGCAGCGTCACCAGAATCCGGCAGCCGGAAGCGCCGATGGGATGACCGAGCGCGATGGCGCCGCCGTTGACGTTGACCTTCGAGGTATCCCAGCCCATCTCGCGGTTGACGGCGATCGCCTGGGCGGCGAACGCTTCGTTGATTTCCATGAGGTCGAGATCTTCGGGCTTCCATCCGGCCTTTTTCAGGCAGCGCTGGCTTGCGGGAATCGGGCCGATGCCCATGATGCTGGGGTCCACGCCGGCCGATGAATAGGCCTTGACCCGCGCCAGGGGCCTCAGGCCGAGATGCTCCGCCCGTTGGGCCGACATCATGAGCACGGCTGCGGCGCCGTCATTGATTCCCGAGGCATTGCCGGCGGTGACCGTGCCCGCCTTGTCGAACGCCGGCTTGAGCGCCGCCAGGGCTTCGATCGTCGTGCCGTGACGCGGGTACTCGTCCGTGTCGAACACGATGTCGCCCTTCTTGCCGGGGATCGTGATCGGCACGATCTCGTCCTTGAACTTGCCCGCCTTCTGGGCCGCCTCGGCCTTCTGTTGTGAAGCCGCGGCGAAGGCATCCTGGGCCTCGCGGGTCACACCCCACTTCTTCGCCACGTTCTCCGCGGTGATGCCCATGTGGTACCGGTTGTACACGTCCCACAGGCCGTCGACGATCATCGTATCGACCATCTTCGCATCGCCCATGCGCACGCCGTCGCGCAATCCGGACACCGCGTGCGGCGCGAGGCTCATGTTCTCTTGGCCGCCGGCCACCACGATCCCGGCGTCGCCCGCCATGATCGACTGCGCGGCGAGATGAGTCGCTTTGAGCCCGGAGCCGCATACCTTGTTGATGGTCATGGCGGGCACCATGTGCGGAATGCCGGCCTTGATGGCGGCCTGGCGCGCCGGATTCTGACCGGCTCCCGCGGTGAGCACCTGGCCCATGATCACTTCGTCGATCATGTCCGCGGGCACGCCGGTTCTCTTCAGCAGAGCGGAAATGACGTGCGCACCCAGCTCGGGTGCGGGGGTTGTGCCCAGCGTGCCGCCGAATTTGCCGATCGCGGTGCGCACCGCGCCCACGATCACTACGTCTTCCATGCCAAGTCTCCTCCTGTTCAATGAAGCCGGACCCCGTTGGGGTTCGTGTTCGCCACTTGGGCTCTCGGGTCCGTGGGCGGGAAAGAAGAAAGCGGGGAGGCTGCCAGTTTACGCCCGCATTTTGCCGCTTGTCGAGCCTCTTGCTGCATTGCCGCAGGTCTGCAGTGAAAGTCTAAGAAGTGGATATAAAAAATGTTTTATGTCTTTGTGGTACCCGAAAAGGACGCTGTTCGCCGCGATGCGCTGCCCCGGCTGCCAGCTCGCATTTCGAAGGCAGGCGCAGGTCCTAAGTGTCCTGAGTGAAGCGGGTAAGCTGGCGGCGCGCCTTCTTGGTGGGCCTGCCCTTTGAGAACGGGGCGCTGCGCCGCTGCGCGGCGAGCAGCGCGGCTTGCTCCTCGCGCTCGCGACGCCTGTCCTCGCTTTCCAGGTAGAGCTTGCGTGCCTCGTCGGCCGGACCGCGCCGCTCGGACAGCACGGTGACCGTGACTTCCCAGCTGAGGGTGCCCGTGCGAATGCTCAGCCGATCGCCGACTTTGAGCGCCCTGGACGGTTTGGCGCGTTCGCCGTTGACCTGCACCTTTCCACCCGCCACCGCCTCGGCGGCCAGCGAGCGCGTCTTGAAGAACCGGGCCGCCCACAGCCACTTGTCGATGCGAAGCCGATGCTCCGGCCCGGTCACTGCATGGTCCTCCAGCAACTTGGCCGGTGGCGCGAAAAAGGTTGCAGCCGCCTCGCGCATCGTACCGGCACCCATTCACCAGCCACGGGCTGTTGCTACTGTCGCGTGGACGGGCCGCGCATCGCGATCTCCGAGGCGAACACCTGCTCCGCATCGACCGCGTCGAAGCTGTAATGACGCCCGCAGAACTCGCAGTCCACGTCGACCTTGGCGCGCTCTTCGATGATCGAGCGCACTTCCTCGCGGCCCAGCATGCGCAGCATCGCCGTGACCCGTTCGCGCGTGCAGGAGCAGCGGAACGCCACCGGGCGCGCTTCGAACAGTCGCACGTCCTCTTCGTGATAAAGCCGGTGGACGATGTCCTGCGCGGGCAGGCGCAGCAGCTCCTGCGCGGTGATGGTCTCGCCCAGCTTGACGGCGCGATTCCAGGCGTCCGGATCCTGGGCCTTGGCGGTCGGCATCTTCTGCAGCATCATTCCCGCCGCCTGCTGCTCGTCGCAGGTGAGCCACAGGCGGGTTTCGAGTTGCTCGGACTTCAGCATGTAGTGCTCCAGAACCTGCGACACCGAGGCGCCTTCCAGGCTTACGATCCCCTGGTAGGTGTGCTTTTCGCCGTTGGGGACGATGGTGATGGCGAAATGCCCCTTGCCCAGCAGCGACCTCAGGTCGGCACTGCGGACCTCGCCGTGCCATTTCGCCATCGCGCGCATCGTCTGCTCGCTGGTGACCTCGACCACCAGCAGCCGTACCGGCCCTTCGCCCTGCATCTGCATGATCATCGCGCCGTCGAACTTCAGCGTGGCGGAGAGCAGGGCGCCAGCCGCCATCATTTCGCCGAGCAGCCCGCGCAGCCGTTCCGGATAGTCGCGGCGATCGAGCACCGCACGCCAGGTCGCGTCCAGATGCACGATCTCTCCGCGCACCGGCGTGCTTTCGAGGATGAAACGCTGCAGCGAATCCCCCATGTCGGATCACTCACGAAGCGAGCCGGCGATAGAGCCGGTAACGCTCCTCTTTGTCACCAGGGCGCTGTCCCTCCCAAATGAGTTCCCACGGCGCGCCCAGGACCTGTGGCTGGTCCCAGTTGTCTTGCGTGATCAGCAGCTCACACCGCGGCCGCTCGCCCGCCCGCTCGAGGCGCACGGTGGTGATCTGCGCAAAATAATCCAGCATGGCGCGCTGCGGCTCCCCCAGCCCCTGACTGTAGATGCACCCATGGCTGGCCGGAAGCGCCTGGGCAAGTCGCCCGATCACGTCGCGGTAAGTCTTGCCCGTGTCGATCCAGCCCACCATGAGGGTGGCGATCAGGGTCCAGACCGTGGTGAGACCAGCCGCCCACAGAATGACCGGCCGCTCCGGTGCCCGTTTGACGTTGAACACCAGTGCCAGCCAGACGACGGTTATCAGCGCGGCGAGCACGATGATCAGTGGGTGCGTGTTGGGGGCGTAGGCCGGTTGCAGCTCGAACATGTGGTCGGCCAGGCGGCGCGGCACCTCCCATTCCACCGCGCTGAAGTAGACCCAGGTCACCAGCGAGAAAAACGTCCCGACCGCAATCGTGAACCAGTAATAGGCGTTCAGCGCCCCGCGCGGCAGTTGCTCGAAGGCCATGGACGCGAGCAGCGCGAGTGGCAACAGCAGCGGCAGTCCGTAGATATCCCGGCCTTCCCCGGCAATGCTGAGAAACAGGAAGAAGGCGGCGAACAAAACCAGCGGAAGCTGTACTTCCCGCCGGCTCATCCCGTCACGCCCGGCCACCCACAGCGACCAGGCGGCAAACGGCCACGCGGGCCAGGAAAACCAGGGCAGGATGTTCAGGTAATAGAGGTAGTCCTCGTCGCGGCTGAACGAGAACAGGGAGCGAATTCGCGTCCAGTTCTCGCTCCAGAACCACTCTCTGAACAAGTGGGGCGAGTCCGCGGCGAGCGCGAGCGGCCACACCAGCCCCCAGGGCACCGCGATCAGCAGCGCGGTGATCACGCAACGAGCGAATTGCCGGGTCCGGTACAGCGGCGACACGACTGCCATGGCGGTGGTCGCCAGCGCCAGCATGATCGGCTCGAACAGACCGCTTGACAGCAGCGTCACGCCACAGCCCACGCCCAGCCACAACCCTCCCAGCAGCGGCCGCCGGGGCGCGGCGGCGAGGCCATAGACGGCGATCGCCATTCCGGCGAGCAGCACGATCTCGCTGGTGAGCTGGTGTCCGCGCACCAGCAGCCCGCCGGATCCCAGCAGCATCAGCGTTGCGACCCAGCGGGTCTTGCCTCCGAACAGTTCGCGCGCAGCGTAGGCGGTGAACAGGAAGACAAGCGCCATCCAGAACCCGGTGGCGAGCCGCGCAGCGTCGTGCAGCGGCAGGATCGGGGAAAAAATCAGGCCGGTGAGCGCCGCGGCGTAGTACGCCAGCGGCGGCTTTTCCAGATACGGTTCTCCCGCGAGCGAAGGCACGATCCAGTCGTCGGTCTGCAGCAGGCGGTAGACCACGCCAAAGGTGTGCGCCTCGTCGGGCTTCCAGGGATCGTGCCCGACCAGTCCCGCGAGGATCCAGACGGCGCAGATCGAGATCGTGAGCTGTGTGGGATGGACGGAAAGCCAGCTGGCGAGCTTGTCGTGTCGAAACAGGTGTGCTGGACGCAGCATTCTTGTTCAAGGCGTCATCTGCGGGCTGGCACTTCTTCGGCCCGGAAAGGACGGACGGGCGCCGCGGCGTGTGGCATGGTCCGTATTCTAGCCCCGGGCAGTCCGCCGACCGGAAAAAGAAAAGGCAGCCGAAGCTGCCTTTTCGTGGAGCGGCCGAAGGTGGTCAGGCAGCCTTGGATCTGCCGCCCGCGCGCGCGTATTTCTGCTTGAAACGCTCGACCCGGCCTGCAGTGTCGACGATCTTCTGCTTGCCGGTGTAGAACGGATGGCATACCGCACACACTTCGATATGCAGGTCACGCCCGTAGGTCGAGCGCGTCTTGAACGTGTTGCCGCAGGAACACGTCACGGTGATCTCCCGATACTCGGGATGAATGCCCGATTTCATCGCAGTCCTTTCTTGGCGGCGGATTGTGCGCCGGCCCCTGAGAGAAGGGCGGCATTATCCTCGCCGCTTCAGGCCTTTGCAAGCCGGATAGCCGCCGCGGTGAGGCGACAGGGCGAGCGAAGCGTGGTGCGCTCACACTTCAATCCTTGCTCCTCACTCCTTTCGCCTTACGGCTTTTCTCACCTCCCTGCCATCGAGTCGACGAACTGGCGCGCGGACTCGTTTGCGACGCAGTCGCCCGTTTGCGGGTAGCGCGCCGAGCGCAGTTCCTTCAGGGGGCTGAACGAAGCCTCAACGGTCAAATCTATCCCCGTCTCATGGAGTCAAAGAACTCCGCATTGTTCTTGGTGGCCCTAAGCTTGTCCACGAGGAATTCGGTTGCTTCCAGTTCATCCATCGGGTAAAGCAGCTTCCGTAGGATCCAGACCTTCTGCAGGATCTCCGGCTTCAGCAGTAGTTCCTCGCGCCGTGTGCCGGAGCGGTTGACGTTGATCGACGGGTAGATCCGCTTCTCGGCCATGCGCCGATCGAGGTGAATCTCCATGTTGCCGGTGCCCTTGAACTCCTCGTAGATCACGTCATCCATGCGCGAGCCGGTGTCGATCAAGGCGGTGGCGATGATAGTGAGGCTGCCGCCTTCCTCGATATTGCGCGCGGCACCGAAGAAGCGCTTCGGCCGCTGCAGGGCATTGGCATCCACGCCGCCGGTGAGCACCTTGCCGGAGGCCGGCACCACCGTGTTGTAGGCGCGCGCCAGACGCGTGATCGAATCGAGCAGGATGACCACGTGCTTCTTGTGCTCGACCAGGCGTTTGGCCTTCTCCAGCACCATCTCCGCCACTTGCACGTGGCGCGTGGCCGGCTCGTCGAACGTGGAGGACACTACCTCGCCGCGCACCGAGCGCTGCATTTCGGTCACTTCTTCCGGCCGCTCGTCGATCAGCAGCACGATCAGGTAAACCTCCGGGTAGTTCGCCGCGATGGAGTGCGCGATGTGTTGCAGCATCACCGTCTTGCCGCTCTTGGGGCTCGCCACCAGCAGGCCGCGCTGGCCGCGCCCGATGGGAGCGATGATGTCGATGATGCGTCCGGTGAGATTTTCGTCTGATTTGATGTCCCGCTCCATGATGAACTGTTCGGTGGGAAAGAGCGGGGTAAGGTTTTCGAAGAGGATCTTGTGCTTGGAATTCTCGGGTGGTTCCGCGTTGACCTTGTCGACCTTGACCAGAGCGAAGTAGCGTTCCCCGTCCTTTGGCGTCCGGATCTCTCCCTCGATGGTGTCTCCGGTGTGCAGGTTGAAGCGCCGGATCTGCGAGGGGCTGACGTAGATGTCGTCGGGCCCCGCCAGGTACGAGGTGTCCGGAGATCGCAGGAAGCCGAATCCGTCGGGCAGGACCTCGAGGGTTCCGCCGCCGAAAATGCTTTCGCCTTTCTTGGCCTGGTTCTTCAGCAGCGCAAAGATCAGGTCCTGCTTGCGCATGCGGTTGGCGTTTTCGATCTCGTTGGCGATCGCCATCTCGACAAGTTCGCCGACGTGGAGGTTTTTCAGTTCGGATAAATGCATACGGTGAGGGCCTTACGGACTGCGAATAGCCAGGAAAGAACAGAGAAAGGAAAGAGAGCGGGAAGGAATCTTGCCCGCCGCCGGCCGCTCGCTTCTCCTCGGACGCGACGATCAGCCTGACAACTGCGAGCAAGCCTAAACGAGGTTAGATGTTGCTGTCAATAAAGGCCGCAAGCTGGGATCTGGATAAGGCGCCGACCTTGGTCGCCTCGATGTTCCCGTTCTTGAACAGCATGAGGGTCGGAATGCCACGGATGCCGTACTTGGGCGGTGTGGACTGGTTCTCGTCGATGTTGAGCTTGGCCACTTTGAGCCGTCCCTCGTACTCCTTCGCGACCTCTTCGAGAATCGGCGCAATTATCTTGCAGGGCCCGCACCATTCGGCCCAGTAATCCACCAGTACGGGCACGGGGGACTGCAGCACTTCGGATTCGAATGTGTCGTCGGTCACGTGGTGTATGCGTTCACTCATCAATAGACGCCTCTAGAAAGAGCCGGGACTGCTTCTCCAAATCGGGAACTGATCCGCCCGGATGGGCGGAAAGCGGGAATGACGGCGCCAATGCTAGCCAAAAACCCGCGCGACAATCAACGCGACCAGCTGCTACCAAGCAATAACCCATTGTTCCTCTGGGGAATACGGAGATGACCGGACCTTGCCCAGACCTGGGCGCAGAGCACGCTTTGCTACAATGCGCGCTTCCCGCCAGGACGATCTCCCGCGGTGTTTGAACTACCTCAAACCATGATGTGAAGCCGGCCGACGACTTTGTCAAGCAGTTTTTCCGGCTGGCCCGCTTTGCAAGGAACCCTCCAATGACTTATGTCGTCACCGAAAGCTGCATCAAGTGCAAATACACCGATTGTGTGGATGTCTGTCCGGTGGACTGTTTCCGCGAGGGGCCGAACATGCTAGTGATCGACCCGGACGAGTGTATCGACTGCACGCTGTGCGTGCCGGAATGTCCGGTGGAAGCGATCTTTGCGGAGGACGACGTGCCCGCAGAGCAGCGGGATTTCATCGCGCTGAACAAGGAGTTGTCCAAGGTGTGGAAGCCGATCACCGAAAAGAAGGAGGCACCGCCCGATGCCGACGACTGGAAGGACGTGAAGGCCAAGCGCCAGTACCTGGAGAAATAGGCCCTTCGGTGGCCGCAGCGGCTGCCCCATGTCCGAACCTTCCGCTGCACCGCTCGAGCGCGCCGCCGGCCCTGGAGCGCTGGTTGAGCGTGTCGCCCGCGATCTGCTGGAGGAACATCGCGAAACGCTCCCCGACCTGGGGCGTGCGGTCGTAGTCCTGCCCAATCTCCACTGCGCGTCCGAGATCGCGCGCGCGCTGGCACGCACGGCCGGGCGCATGCTCCGGTTACCACGCTTCACGACGCTCGCCGAATGGGTCGCAGCCGAGCCGGCGCCCGCCCCTGCGCTGCCGGAAAGCGTACGCGAAGCGCAGCTCTTCGATGCGCTGCGCTCGCGCAACTGGGTGCGCGCAAGCGACCTCTGGCCGCTGGCTGCCGAACTGGGCGCACTGTTCGACGATCTCACCCGCTTCGGCGTGAAGCTGCCCGCCACGCTCGAAGAATTCGTTTCACAACTGGAAGCCGCTTACCGGGCGCGCGCGGGAGAGCCGATGCAACTCGAAGCGCGGCTCGTCCACGAGCTTTGGCACGCAGCCTCGGCGCCCGACGCTGCGCGCCTCGGTGAAGCCGCGCTGTATCACCTGCGCCTTGCGCAGATCGCGCAAAGCGCGGATTCGCCGCTCTACGCGGTGGCGCTCCCCGAGCCCACTCCCGCCGAGGATGCCTTCTTTCGCGCATACGCACGGCGCGCTCCCGTGCGCCGGTACCGCTGCCATTCGAACTGCGACGACGATTCCCTCGCACGGCTGCTCGACGCCGCCTGGCCGCTGAGCGTGGACGGCCCCGACCTGCGCAGCCGCGCGCGCTCCGCCGCGAAGCGGCTCCCGCACAGTCCCGCGGCCGGCCGCCTTGCGCTTTATGGCGCGCCCGGCCTGGAACACGAGGCTCAGGCCGTAAACGCGCAGGTGCGCCGCTGGCTCGTCGAGGGCAGAAGCAGCGTGGCCGTCGTGGCGCTCGACCGGCTGGTGGCGCGACGGGTGCGCGCGCTGCTCGAGCGCGCGCAAGTGATGGTCACGGACGAAACCGGCTGGCTTTTCTCCACCACTTCCGCAGCCACGGTGATGATGCGCTGGCTCGACGCGGTCTCCGGCGACTTCTATCACCAGGACCTGCTCGACCTGCTCAAGTCGCCGTTCATCGCGGCCGACTGGCAGGCGCGTCGCGAGGCCGTGTTCGAAATCGAGCGGGTCGCGCGCGGACACTCGATCGTCTCCGGCCTGTCCGACTACATCGCGGCGGTGCAGGAGGAAGGCAGGGCCGGTGCCGCGCTCGAACTGCTGGAGCGCCTGCGCAGGGCGGCGCGCCTCTTCCACCGCGACCGCAGGCGCAGCCTGCACGACTGGCTGGAGCTGCTGTTCGGCAGCCTGGCGGCGCTGGGCGCAGACACGGGCTTGCGGCGCGACGCGGCCGGGCTGCAGCTCATGGAGCTGCTCGAACGGCTGGCGCGCGAGCTGCGCGAAGTGGACGCCACGTTTTCCTTCGGCGAGTGGCGTCAGTGGCTCAATCGCCGGCTCGAAAGCGCCGAGTTCCGCGACAGCGGCATCGCGAGCCCGGTGATCTTCACCCAGCTCTCGCTCACACGCCTGCGCCGTTTCGACGCGGTCGTGCTGGTGGGATGCGACGATGCGCATCTGCCCGGAGAGCTCGCGCGCGGCGCTTTCTTCAACGAGTCGGTGCGCGAGCAGTTGGGGCTGCCGACCGCGCAGCGCCAGATCGCCCAGATGCGCGACGATCTACTGGGCTTGCTCGCGCGCACTCAAAGCGCGCTGCTCACCTGGCAGTCGATGCGCTCCGGAGAAAAGAATCTGGCGAGCCCTTTCGTGGAACGCCTGCAGGTATTTCACGAGCTGGCCTGGGGCGAGCGACTCGGTGACGGGGGCATCGGCGCACTCGCCGCGGCGGCCGAAGTTCCGCCGCCGATCCTGGCTGTCGTGCCGGCGCAGACTCGGCGCCCCGCGCCCACCGCGCGCGCCGCGCTGCTGCCAAAGAAGGTGAGCGCGAGCGGGTACAACAGCCTGCTCGCCTGTCCCTATCAGTTTCACGCGCGCCATCTTCTCGGACTACGCGAGCCGCAGGAGGTACGGGAGGCGCTGGAGAAGCGCGACTACGGCGAGCACGTTCACCGGGTGCTGAAGCGCTTCCATGAATCCTGTCCGGTGCTCTCCGGACAACCGCGCGCGCAGCTCGAGCAATCGCTCGCGCGGTTGAGCGACGCCGTGTTTCAGGAAGCGACCGAGGCGGACTATCTCAGCCACGGCTGGCTGTTGCGCTGGAAGGCGTTGATTCCCGCCTATCTGGACTGGCAGCTCGAGCGCGAGAACGCGGGCTGGCGCTTTCACTGCGCCGAGCTGGTGCGCACGATCGACCTCGAAATTCCCGGTGGCCACGGCCTCACGCTCGAAGGCCGCATCGACCGGGTGGACGTGCGCGACGACGGCGGCGCGCGGCGCTTCGCGGTGCTCGACTACAAGACGCGCGACAAGGACGCGCTCAAGCGCGACCTGAAAGACACGGGCGAAGACGTCCAGCTCGCCGTGTACGCCCAGCTCGTGGAGGGCGAGGTTGTCGAAGCGCTCTATCTCAGCCTCGATCGCGGCACCGTGGAGCCGGTGCCGCTGCCCGCCGAAGTGCTGCGCGAGAGCGCCCGCGCGATTGAGCGACTGCGCGAGCTGTTTGGCCGTCTTCATGAAGGCGCGAGCCTGCCCGCACAAGGCATCGACGCGGCGTGCGCGTGGTGCGAAATGCGCGGCCTGTGCCGCCGGGACTACTGGCTGTGAGCGACCCGGTCCGCGAACTGAACCGCGCGGCGCTGGACCCCGCGCGCTGCGTGGTGATCGAAGCCTGCGCCGGTTCGGGCAAGACCTGGCTGCTGGTCTCCAGGATCGTGCGCCTGCTGCTCGCCGGCGCGAAGCCTTCCGAGATCCTGGCGATCACGTTCACCCGCAAGGCCGCGCAGGAGATGGCCGCCCGGCTGCACGACTGGCTGCACGATCTCGCCACGCTGCCCGACGAGGAGGTGATCGATTTTCTGCGCATCCGCGAAGTGCCCGAGAGCGAGATACGAGACTTGCTGCCGAAGGCACGCACGCTCCTCGAGGGCTTCCTGACCGATCAGCCCGGCATCACGGTGGGCACGTTCCACGGCTGGTTCCTGCAACTGCTCAGAAAGGCGCCGCTTGCGGCCGGAGCCGGCGCGGCGAGCCTGGTCGAGCAGACTTCGGCGCTGATCGACGAAGCGTGGCAGCTCTTCGCCGAACACTTGCGGCACAACCCGGAAAGCCCGCTCGCGCGCGCGCTCGATTATCTGTTCGCGACCTGCGGGCTCGCCAACACGCGCTCGCTGCTGATCGGGTTCCTGCACAAGCGCGCCGAGTGGTGGTCCTTCGTCCGCGGCGCACCCGATCCCGTGCAGTTCGCGCTCGACCGCCTGCGTGCACAGATGCCGGTTGCGCCGCAGGCCGACGTCTGTGCCGAGCTGTTCGGCGACGCGACGTTCATCGCGCAACTGCGCGAATACACCGCCCTGCTGGCGCGCAATGGCACCCCGGGCGACCGGAAGACGGCCACCGCTGTCCTGGCCAGCGAACCGTTGCCGCCCGCGCGGCGCTTCGAGATCCTGTGCTCGAAGCTGTTCAAGACGGACGGCGAGCTGCGGGCGCGTGCGCCGAATGCAGCCGTCGAGCGCCGCCTCGGCGCGGCGGGACAGGCGCGTCTGCTGGAGCTGCACGCCGGGCTTGGAGCGCGCCTTGCGGTGGCGCGCTCCCACCTGACCGAGCAGGCGATGTTTCGCTTGAACGAAGCGGGGCTTGCCTGCGGGCACGAACTGCTCGCGGCCTATCAGCGCATCAAGGCGGAACGCGGGCTGATCGATTACACCGACGTCGAGTGGCAGGCCTGGGAGCTGCTCAACGAAAGCCAGCATGCGGAGTACATGCAGTACAAGCTCGACGCGCGCTATCGCCATATCCTGCTCGACGAATTTCAGGACACCAACCCGCTGCAGTGGCAGGTGCTTTCGGCGTGGCTGACGGCTTCGGTGGAAGCCGGGTCGCGGCCCACCGTGTTCCTGGTGGGCGACCCGAAGCAGTCGATCTATCGCTTCCGCCGCGCTGAGCCGCGGCTGTTCGGCATCGCGGCGCAGTACCTGCAGGAACGCTTCGGTGCTCGTCGTCTGGAGCAGAATGTCACTCGCCGCAACGCGCCACCCATCGTGGAGGTTGTGAACGCGCTCTTCGGCCAGGAGCCGCTGTTCGAGGCATTCCTGGCGCACGAGACCCTTCGCCCGCGGCTGCCCGGTGCCGTCCAGGTGAAGCCGCTGATTGCGCACGACGAAGAGGAACTGGCGCCGGTCGCGTGGCGCAATCCGCTCGATGCGCCGCGCGTGGACGCCACCGACCGCCGGCGCGAGCGCGAAGCCCAGCAGCTCGCCCGGACCATCGGGCAGATCGTCGGCCGCTGGGAAGTGCGGGACGAAAGCGGCACGCCGCGGCCGGCGCGCTACGAAGACATCATGGTGCTGGTCGCGCGCCGCACGCACCTGGACATCTACGAGCGCGCGCTGCGCCATGCGCAGATCCCCTACCTCTCTTCGCGCCAGGGCGGGTTGCTGGACACGCTGGAGACCGGCGACCTCATGGCGCTGCTGCAGTTCCTGGTGCTGCCGTCCTCCGATCTGCACCTTGCCCACGCACTGCGCTCGCCGCTGTTCTCGGCCGCCGACGAGGATCTCGCGCTGCTCGCCTCTTCCCCCGGCTCCAACTGGTGGCGACGGCTCCAGAAGCTCGCGCACGAGGGTGCGGCGCCGGAGACTTTGGCGCGCGCGTACGCACTGCTCTCGGGTTGGCTGCGTGAAGTCGATCGCCGTCCCGTGCACGACCTGCTCGACCGCATCTATTTCGAGGCCGACGTGATGCGGCGCTACGAGGCCGCAGTGCCGGCCCCGATGCGCACCGCGGTGGCCGCCAACCTGCGTGCGTTCATGGAAGTCGCGCTCGCTACCGACGCCGGCCGTTATCCTAGCCTTCAGGGCTTCCTGCACCAGCTGGCCGATCTCAAGCGCGCCACGCCAGAGGAGGCGCCGGGCGAGGGCATCGTCGTGGAAGGCGCGGACGCGGTGCGCATCCTCACCGTGCATGGCGCCAAGGGGCTCGAAGCGCCGATCGTCTGGCTGCTGGACGCCGCCGCCAGCGATCGGCGCGCGGAAGGCTACAGCGCGCTGGTCGACTGGCCACCCGAAGCAGCGCTGCCTGGGCACTTCTCGCTGCTGACGCGCAAGAGCGAGACCGGCGCGAGCCGCGAACCGCTGGTGAGCCGCGAAACGCAACTCGCCGCGCGCGAAGACTTGAATCTGCTCTACGTCGCGATGACTCGCGCGAAGCAGGCCCTGATCGTGAGCGGCATCGACGGCCGTGGCGCCGACTCGAGCTGGCATGCGAAGGTCGCGGCCGCGGTCGAGCGCGTGGGTGCGCTCCCGGTCGCGTTGCCGCCGGCCGCAGCGCAGCCGGCGCCGCCGACCGCGGTGCCGGTGCTCGACCGCGCGCTGCTGGAAGCGCTCTCGGCGCCGCTCAACGTCGGGCGGCGCGTGGACAATCTGGTCGATCCGCGCCGGCGCCACGGCACGCTATTGCACGCGCTCCTGGAACACATGGCCCCGCCGCGCGCGATCGAAGACCGCGACTTTCTGCGGCGCAAGCTCGGTCTGGACGAGAGCGAGTTCGAGCGCATCTGGAAGGAAGCTCACGCGATCCTCGCCTCGCCGGAACTCAGACGCTTCTTCGACCCGAAACAATACCTGCGGGCCGTCAACGAGCTCGCCTACGTCTCCGAGTCCGGCGAGTTGAAGCGCATCGACCGGCTGGTCGAGCTGGAGGGCGAGATCTGGGTGCTCGACTACAAGACCGGAGAGGCGATCGATCCCGAGAACCTGGCCGCGGCAGCGAAGCCTTACCGCAAACAACTGGAGGAGTACCGCGCGGCGGTGTCGAAGCTCATCCCGGGCAAGCCGGTGTCATCGGCGCTTGTGTTTGCCGGCGGGTATCACTACGCGATGCCGGCCAGCATTTGTTGAAGTCCTGGTAGGCAGGCGATTCCCCGGGCTTGTTCCGACCCAGGGGGCATCGCCCGCGGCGTTCTGATCGGCGTCGCCAAGTCCAAGGGTGTGCCCTACCTGCCATCGTCCTACGCCATCACCCCGGCGGACCTGCAGGAAGCGCTGAGGAAGCAGGGCACCACGCTTCGCCCGGGCGACGTAGTGCTGAGGCGAACCGGTCTGATGACCCTGCGGCCCGACGTGGAGCAGTACCGCCTTCTGGATCAGGCCGGAGTGAGCCCGCAGGCGGCGCAGTGGCTGGTGGAGACGCAGCAGGCGATGCTGCTCGGCGCAGACAACTTCGGGGTCGAGAGCTTTCCCTCGAAGGACCCGGAGAACTTCGTACCGGTGCACACTTATCTGCAGGCCGAGAAAGGCGTCTCGCTGCTCGAAGCGGTTTGGCTGGAGGATCTGTCGAGGGACCGGGTGTACGAGTTCCTCTTCATCGCGGTGCCGCTGAAGATACGCAACGCGACTGCCTCTCCCTTGCGCCCGATCGCGATTCCGATCAGGAGCAGGTAGGGCACACCGGCACTCCCGCTCCCGCGGTGGGCGAAGGCGTCGCAGTGGCGACATACGACCGCCGGCTGTGGGGCGGCGCAAGAGCGAGTGGTCTTTCCGCGTGGCCGGCGGAAATGCCATGATTCCGCGAGGAGCGCGATCTGATCCCGCGCAGACCGCGAGGAGGAAGGAGGCCATATGGGAGAGGCACTGCTGTTCGACCACATTCACCTCATCAGCCGCGATCCGAAAGCGGCGGCCGACTGGTATTGCGCGATGTTCGGCGGCGAGATCAGCGCGGTGCAGGAGAATCTGCGCGGCGCGCCGCAGATCGACGTCCGGGTCGGTGGCATGACGATCGTCATCCGCGGCCAGCGGCCGGGCGAGCAGCCGGCCCGGCCCCGCCCCATGCAGCACTTCAACGGCTTTTCCAGCCACAACGAATGGGGGACCGACCACTTTGGTTTCAGCTATCGCGGCAACCTGCGTGCCTTCTGCGACGAACTCAAACGCAAAGGCGTGCGCATGGCCGTCGAGCCTTGGGAATTCAAGCCCGGAATGGTGCTTTGCTATGTCGAAGCGCCTGATGGAGTGAGTATCGAGTTGATTCAGGTAAATAGCCAAGAATAGGGACCGGTTGACGTAACCGTAATGGCCGATTCGGTGGGCATATCGGAATCGGCCAGCCCGACCGATACTGCATCGCTCCTATGCACCAGCCCGGCGCCTTTGCGGTTTCGCTGCCGCAGGGGGGCAAGTACAGCGAAGCCCAACTGCGAGCCGTGATCATGCTCGATTACGCAAGACTGCAGACTTCCTTCCAACAGCGACCAGCGGCGGCCCTCAGGGCAACGCGCCGCAAGCGGCGCGCCTGAAGTCGGACCCAGGCGCACTAAGAGGACATCAACGCCTGAAGTGCCGTTCATTCCTCATTTTGGCCCGCTTGTCACCCGCCGTTCTCAGTCCTGGAAACCGTCTGTCCTGCCCTGGCCGCCATACGGCGGATTCGGCTTTTCCCGAGAGCGGGATAGGAGTGAAATAGGTACCAAGGGAGGGTACGGTCCCCGCAAGGGGAAAGGAGGGCGACCATGACTGTACCTTCAACGCCGGTCGGCAACCGGCCCGGCGCGCTCGCGAGGCCCCCGCTTACGGCGGCGCAGCATGCCCTGCTCGAACACAAGGTACTGTCGATCAGTTCGCTGCAGCACGGCGCCTACTACGGCGGGTATCTCGACAACACGATGACCACCGGCCGGTGGCACGCCGAAAGGCGCCGCTTCATCTTCTGGGAAAACGGCATGCCGCAGCCCCAGTCCAGGGCGACCCCGCACGTAGCGGATCTCGGAACCGGTCCGCGCTTCGCGCCGCTGTGGCGCCGGGAGCCCGATCCGAAGTACGTGGTCAGCGACTTCGCGTTCGTCACGACTCGCTGAGCGAGAGCGACCACTCGGTCGCTTCCGCGATCCAAGCGTCGGGCTGGCGCACGCCCATCTCGGCCAGACAGGCGCGCGGGTCGACCGCGGACGCAAGCGCGCCCTGGTAGCGCTCCCCCCGGGTCATCCCGGTCTGCGTCCTCAAGTCGGAAGAGCGCGTGCGCGCGATGCCGAAACCCATCGACACGCGGTCTGCTGGCGAAGCGCGTGAGGCGGTGATAGCCTTTGGCGCATATGCCCGACGCGGCCCGTGCATTCGCGCAAGCGCAAAGATCGATGCCACTGATCGTGGGCTGCGCGTTGCTGCTGGCGGTCACGATCTGTCGCGCCGAGCAGCGGTCCGAGCCGCCGGAACTGCCGAGCGCCTGGGAAGTGCCACCGGGCGATCCCCTGGAGCACATGATCGCCGGCTACGCGAAGATCCTGTGCTCCGCGCTGTTCATCACCGGCCGCGACCTCGCCAGCGCGTCGGAGGAAGACGGCTTCTTCGTCGCGCCGCGCGCCGCACGGCGTCATGCCACCAGGATCGCGGTGGACGAGAAGGCGAAGGCCGTGCACGTTGCTCTGGCCAACGGCGTCATCCGCAGCGCCAGGCTGTACGCCGATCAGGGTTGCGTCACGCTCCCGCGCGGCGCCGATTCCGTGCACTTCACGCCGGTTCGCGTGCGCTCCTCGCTCCCCGACCCCGCGAAGCAGGACTGGCCGATGGGCGACCGGCTGCCGGAAGTGCCGCTGCCGGCGGAGATCGACGCGAACAAGCTCGCAGCCGCGGTGGACGCCGCATTCGATCCGTCCGAAGCGCTGACCGCGGCCTTCCTCGTGGCGTACAAGGGGCGCATCCTCGCCGAGCGCTACGGGCGCGGCATCGACGCCGCCACGCCGCTGCCGAGCTGGTCGATGGGCAAGAGCATCGGCGCCACGCTGATGGGGCGCCTGATCCACGAAGGCGTGTACGACCTCTGGCAGCCCGCCCCGGTCGAAGAGTGGCAGCGACCCGACGACCCGCGCCGCGCGATCCGCATCGCCGACCTGCTGCGCATGTCGAGCGGGTTGCGCTTCGTCGCGCCGCAGGACCCGGATTTCGACCCCGCGCGTGGCTATCCCGATCACCTCTACATCTACACCGGCGCGATCGACGCGGTGCGCTGGGCGATCACGCGCCCGCTGCAGTGGGCGCCCAATACGGTCGGACGCTATCGCAATTCCGACCCGCTGACGATCGGTTATCTGATCCGGAAAGCCGCGGCGGCGCGCAAGGAGGAATATCTCTGCCTTCCGCAGCGCCTGCTCTTCGACCGTATTGGCGTGCGGCGCATGGTGCTGGAGACCGATCCCTATGGCAATCTCATGCTGCAGGGCTATGATCTGGGAACGGGGCGTGACTGGCTGCGGCTGGGATTGCTCTACCTGCAGGACGGCGTTTGGAACGGACAGCGGCTGCTCCCCGAGGGCTGGAGCGACTTCGTGCGCACGCCCGCGCCGGCGTGGTCGACGCCGGTGTACGGCGCCTTCTTCTGGCTCAACCGCACCGGGCGCTGGCCGGTGCCCGAAGACGCTTACTTCATGGCGGGTGCGGGCGGCCAGTACTCGATCATCGTGCCGACGCACGATCTGGTGGTGGTGCGCCTCGGCCACTACAGAGGCGCCGCGCAAGGCGAACAGGCGCTGGCTCGCGCGCTCGCGCTGCTGATGCAGGCCGTGCCGCAGGTGCGCGCACCGTGGCGGCCACCGGCACAGGCGGCGCAGCGTTGAGCAGCACCTCGCAGATTCGGCACAATGCAGTTCGTCGCCACACTGCGGAAGCTCCAGCCGGTGCGGAGGAGACGACAATGAAACAACTCGCGATGAGCCGCGCAGCCTCGGTTGCGCTGCTGGCCCTGCTCTGCGCATTCGTGTCGAGTTGCGCCGGCGTGCGCGGGCACCACACCACCACCAGCGTCGTCGACTATCTGTATCCGGACGCGAAGGAGGGCGTGGTCGCCGACCAGGGCATCCCGGTCCTCACGCTGCCCATGCGCGTGGGCATCGCCTTCGTCCCGGAAAAGGGCGGAGGCGCCACGCTCTCGGAGGCGAAGAAGACCGAGCTGCTGCAACAGGTCGCGGACCATTTCCGCAAGCTCGAGTTCATCCAGTCCCTGGAGATCATCCCTTCGGCCTATCTCACGCCGCGCGGCGGATTCCAGAACCTCGAACAGATCCGGGCTCTGCACGGGATCGAGTCGATCGTGCTGGTCTCCTACGACCAGAAGCAGTTCACCGACGAAGGCGTGGCCTCGCTCGTCTACTGGACGATCGTGGGCGCCTACGTGATTCCGGGTGAAAAGAACTCCACCTACACCATGGTGGACGCGGTAGTCATGCACATCCCCAGCCGCAAGCTGCTGTTTCGCGCGCCGGGCACCAGTCAGGTGAAGGGCTACTCCACGCCCGTCAATCTCAGCGAGGAGCTGCGCCGCGACAGCGAGAAAGGTTTCGAGGAAGCCGTGAAGAGCATGATCCCCAGTCTGGAGCAGCAGCTCGCGCTGTTCCAGGAGAAGGTCAAGGCCTCGCCCGAGGAGTACCAGGTGGTACGCGCGCCGGGGGCGCGCGGCGGCGGGGCGCTCGAATGGCCGATGGCCCTGGTGCTGGCCCTGATGGTCGCCGGGGGTTGGTGGTGGGCGCGCCGTCGGTAAAGGTCGTTCCCTGGCGAACGTTTGCGTTGGCGGCCGGCGCGCTGGTCGCGTACGCCTGGCCGGGTGGTGCCGAGATCCTTATCTACGATCGCGCGGCCCTGGCTCACGGCGAAGCGTGGCGTCTGTTGAGCGGGCACCTGGTGCATTACTCGGCCGGTCATCTGCTGGCCAATCTGGCGCTCGTTGCGCCGGTTGCGCTGCTTGTGGAGCTGCGGTACCGGCGCGACTTCGTCTGGCTCCTTCTCGCCACCGCCTTGGCCATCGGCTGCGCGCTGTTTTTGCAGCGGCCGGAGATCGTCGAGTACGCGGGCCTGTCCGGTGTCGCACTGGCCTTCCTGGTGTATGCCTGTCTGCGCGGCCTGCACGAGCAGCGGCGCTGGCGCATCGTCTGCGCGGCCGTGCTCGCGGTCGTGTGCGCCAAACTGTGGGCCGAGTCCGTGTGGGGATGGAGCGTTCGCGACTGGCGGGGAACGGACGCCTTCGTCTCCGTGGCGTTGAGTCACCTGCTCGGCGCCGCGACGGGCGCGGCGCTGTATTGTGTGCGGGTCGCATCGCCGGGCTGGCGTCGCGCAAGCCGTCAGCCGCCACGGTATCGCCCGGAGCGCGTCCGGAGGCGGGCATTGCCGGAGGTCGACTGAAGCAACAAGGGAGAAGAAGGTGAGGCTGAAGAACAAGGTTGCGCTTATCACCGGCGCGGCATCGGGGATGGGCGAGGCGACGGCGCTGATCTTCGCGCGCGAGGGCGCGAAGGTGGTGGTGTCCGACGTGCTGGAGATTGAAGGCAGCTCGGTGGCCGCCGCGATCGTCTCGGGCGGAGGAGAGGCGATCTTCGTGCCGCTGGACGTGACCGACGAAGCGCAGTGGCAGAAGGCCGTGCAGGCGAGCGTCGTGCGCTACGGACGCCTGGACATCCTGGTCAACAACGCCGGCATCAGCGGTGCGGTTCCCGACCGGACGGATACCGCCTATTTCGACCAGTTGATAGCGGTGAACGCGCGCGGGACTTTTCTCGGCATGAAGACCGCCATTCCCGAGATGAGGAAAGCGGGTGGTGGATCGATCGTCAACATGTCTTCGATCTCCGGCTTCGTCGGCCAGCAGTTCGTGCACATGGGCTACAACGGCGCGAAGGCCGCGATCCGGGTGATGACCAAGTCCGCCGCCGTGCAGTACGCGCGCGACAACATCCGCGTGAATTCCGTTCATCCCGGCGTGATGCCGCCAATGCGCACCTCGGTGACCGCCGCTGATCCCAAGTTGCGCGAAAAGCTGATGGAGTCAATCCCGATGCGCCGCGCCGGCCGGGTGGAGGAGGCGGCCTACGCGGTTCTCTTCCTCGCCTCCGACGAAGCTTCCTACATCACCGGCACCGAGCTGGCGGTGGACGGCGGGTACCTCGCGGCCTAGCAAGAGTTGAGAAGGACGGCCTGAGCGAATCGCCGCTGCTCGCTCGGTGCCGCTCGCTGCGCACGTGACGGTGGCGGCGGGTCGGTCTCGCCGGTCAGGCGCCCTTGGCCTTCGGTTTCTTCGCAAGCACCTGGGCGGCGATGACGATCGCGGTCAGCGCGATGCCCCCAAGGTCGGTGTAGATGCCCGGCTTGATCAGCATCAGCGCGGCAGCCACCAGCAGCAGCCGCTGCCACCAGGTGGCGATGCCGGCGAAGTAGCCAGCCAGCCCGCCGGCGAGGCAGGTCACGCCGATACTCGCGCTCACTGCCGTGAGCGCGATGGAGCCGGGCGTGCCGATCATCAGGAGCGAGGGACCGAACACGAACATGAACGGAATGATGTAGCCGCTCGCGCCGAGTCGCACGGCTTCGCGACTCGACTCCCACAGCCCGGCGCGGGAGATGCCGTTGGCGGCGTACACCGCGAGCGCGACCGGCGGTGTGATGGCCGAGAGGATGGAGAAGTACAGCACGAACATGTGCGCCGCTTCGACCTGCACGCCGAGCTTCACCAGAGCGGGGACCAGCAGTGCGGTCTGCATGATGTAGGCCGGTGCGGTGGGCATGCCCATGCCGAGCACGATGCCCGCCGCCATGGTGAGCAGAAGCGCCAGCAGCACCTGGTTGGCGGCGGCCCGCAGCACCAGATCGGTGAACTCGAGGCCCAGTCCCGTGAGATAGATGACGCCGATGACGATGCCGGCGCAGGCGCAGGACAGCGCAACCGAGACGGTATTGCGCGCGCCGGACTCCAGCGCGGCGACCAGGTTGTCGAGCCGCACATAACGGCGCGTGCTCTTGCGCAGCAACGCGGTGGGAATCGTGGAGGCAATCCCGCAGAGCGCGGCAAAGGGCGCGCTGTAGCCGGCAAGCAGCACGCCGATGATGATGCCGAGCGGCAGGAACAGATGCCCGCGGGCCTTGAGCACTTCGCCCAGACGCGGTAGTTCGGAACGCGGCAGCCCCTTCATGCCCACGCGCTTGGCCTCGAAGTGCACCGTCATGAACAGCGCGAAGTAGTAGAGCAGCGCCGGCAGCAGCGCGTACATCGTGACTGTGAGGTAGCTGATGCCGAGGAACTCGGCCATGATGAAGGCCGCCGCGCCCATGATGGGCGGCATGATCTGCCCGCCGGTGGAGGCGACCGCCTCTACGCCGCCGGCGAAGGCCGGCGAGTAGCCGATGCGCTTCATCATCGGGATGGTGAAAGTGCCGGTGGTCATGACGTTGGCCACCGCGCTGCCCGAGACGGTGCCGAACATGCCGCTGGTGATGCAGGCGACCTTGGCCGGTCCGCCCACCGCCCTTCCGGTCAGGCTCAGCGCGAAGTCCATGAACAGTTGCCCGGTTCCCGTACGCTCCACCAGCGCGCCGAACACGATGAAGAGCATGACGTAGGTCGCCGAGACGTAAACGGGAATGCCGAAGATCCCCTCGGTGCCGAGGTACATCTGCTCCGCCAGCTCGCGCAGGGTATTGCCGCCGAGCGTGAGCGCGTAGAGCACAAAGGCGGCCGCAGTCGCCGGCAAAGCCCAGCCCACCGCACGCCTTGTGGCGTCCAGCACGAGCAGCACGGTCGCCACGGAGAACGCCCAGTCCAGCGGCATCAGGGCGTCGACGTAGACCATCCGGTTGGTGACGTACTCGCGCTCCACGACGAGATAGCCGCAAACCACCATCGAGGCCGCCACCAGAACGAACTGCAGCCAGCGCGGCCGCGGCGCCAGCATCAAGTAGGCGAGGACGAGGGCGAATCCGAGGTGAAGGCTGCGCAGCGTGAGCGCGTCCGGCGGCCCGTACCAGCCCACGTAGAGATGGAAGGCGGCCATCGCCAGCGCCACCAGCGTGACGAGGCGCCCGCGCACGCTTCTGTGCAGCAGCGGCAGGCCCGGCTGTTCGCTGCTCGCCGCCGCCGTCATGAACCCGAGCTCTTCTCGCGATACCACTGCGCCGCGCCGGCGTGCAACGGTACGCCGATGTCCCGGCCCATGCTCCGCACCGTGGCCCTTTTGAGCGCCCGCGCGATGGCGGCGAGATCGTCGCGGCGGGTGTAGAGGCCGTCGAGCACGGTGTAGACGATCTTCGCATCGAGATCGCAGCGCGCGATGAGGTGCGTGGCGTAGCCGATGGTGAGCACGTCCCGATCCTGCTTCGGATAGGTTCCGGCGGGGATGACCGTGCGCTCGTAGCCGGGATTCAGCGCCCGCATTCTCGCCAGACCGTCGTCCGGAATGTCGACCAGCCTCACGTCGCGCCCGCTGGCGAGATCCATGATGGCGGAAGCCGGAATCGAGGTCCCGAGCGTGAAGATGTCGGCATTGCCGTCCTTCATCAGCGCCACCGAATCGGTGTACGAGCCGTAGTTCACGCCCGCCAGATCCCGATAGCTCATGCCGTAGGCCTGAAGCAGATGCGCGGTGATCGCTTCGGCGGTGTTGCCGCGCTGCTGCGCGGCCAGCACGCGCCCGCGAAAGTCGGCCGGACTTGCGATGCCGGAATCCGCCAGCGTGACTACCTGGAAGTACTGCGGGTACAGGGTGGCCACGTTGCAGACGTGCGTGGCCTTGTTCTGGAAGGGCGGCTGGCCGTTGATGGCGTCCAGCGTGGACACCGAGTTGGCGAAGGCCATCTGGGCGCGGTCGGTTTCCACCGCGAGCACGTTGGCGATGCCGCCACCGGGCAACACCTGCACGGACAGGCCGGGCATGCGCGCCTCCACGACGC
Source organism: Burkholderiales bacterium (assembly GCA_035560005.1). NCBI lineage: Bacteria > Pseudomonadati > Pseudomonadota > Betaproteobacteria > Burkholderiales > Burkholderiales bacterium. Next base: position 59,850 of record DATMAN010000031.1, read on the forward strand.
TCTTCAACGCGCCCGCCAGGGGGTACCACGCGCCGCCCTGTGGACCGCTCGCGAAGCGCAGCCGTTCCGAGGGCGCCGTGCAGCCTGCGGCCAGCGCACCCGCGAGCAGTGCGTGCGCCAGCCACGCGGCCAATCTGGACCTCATCGGATTCTCCTGCCTCCCTCTATCCCGTCCGCGTCCGCCGCCTCGCACTCCCCGAACGCGCAGAGCGCATGATCACACATTCCCGCCAGCGTGACGGCGATGGCACGCCTCATCCTCCCGCTGACCCGAGAGGGGAAGTTGCACGCCGTCGATGCGCATGGCTTGCCGAGCACTGCGAGCGGCGAAATGTTTTGACGGGGCCGGGATATCCGTGTATAAAGAGCGCGCAGGATTCTCCAAGCGCTGATTCAGCTGGTCCGTCGAAACTGCGTTCGCGGTACTCGTCAGATCTCCTCAATAATCTACTCTTGGCTGTCCCGCCAGCGGGCGAAAGCCCATTCATTCTCTTTCAGGAAGATCAGACGTGGAAACAGGTACCGTAAAGTGGTTCAACGAGGCAAAAGGCTTCGGCTTCATTACTCCGGACAATGGCGGCAAAGATCTCTTTGCGCATTATTCGGCGATCCAGGGCAGCGGTTTCAAGTCGCTCAGGGAAAACCAGAAGGTGACCTACGACAAGACGACCGGCCCCAAAGGCGATCAAGCATCCAACATTCGGCCTGTGTAAGCAGGGCGAACGAAGGACCCAGGACTGAGGAATCAGGACTGGGCGAAGAAAGCCCGCCTCGCGCGGGCTTTTTTCTTTTCAGAGTCGGCAGGCTGCGCGTACCCGAGGCTCAAGGCAAGGGGCAGACCGATCGCGGCCGTCGACTACGGAGATGTGCGGCGTTGCGCTCCCTCGAAGCATCGCGCGGGTGATGCGATCGCCCAGGCGCTGCAGCCCCTGTGCCTGATCGATGATCCAGGCGCCATCGGCTTTGACGCGATCGAGCACCGACTCCAGCGTCCCCACGACGCGCGGATGATCGGCCTGCGCAGTCTTGACCTCGAGAACGATTCGGCGATTGCCGCGTTCGATGAAACGGGCGGCGAGTTGGCGCAGGCGGCCGCAGCCAGGCGGCGAAACATGCCCTGCGACTTGGAAGGGTGGCTTCTGGATTGCAAGTTACTCCCGGGCTTTCCGGGGCGATCAGTTCTGCGGCGGCGGGGGAGACGCAGGCGCGGGCGACGGCCGTCGGGTGGGGAACTGCGCCGAGGCGCGCCACATGTAGAAAGTGACGGCCTCGGATCTGGCCAGCACCTCGCCCTTTTCGTCGACCAGCAGCGCCTGCAGCGTGTGCGCGCCGCGGTCGATGCCCTCAAGATCGATGGTCGAGGCGTCGGTATCGGGGCCGACCGGCGAGCCGTCCAGCAGCAATCGGATGCGTCGGCGATCGCCGAGCGCGGCTTCCACCACCACCCTGACATTGCCCAGATTGTCGTGAACCGTCTGCTCGTGCTGCGGGCTCACGATGGCGATTTGCGCCGCGCCGGCCTTCGGCACGGCGAGCCAACAAACCGCCGCCATCAGGATGGCGGCGGACATACGTGCTCCTGGACGGTCGCGGGTCATGAATGCTGGCCTCCGTCAACAGAGACCGCCAGGCGGCGTCTCGGGTTCGCGGGCCGGGCGCTCGGAAGGCTGCGGTGATCCGCCGATTGCTCGCTCACCAGACTCTGACCTTGATCTGCGCTATGACGGCTCCGTCTACCCGGTCGTTGATGGTCGGGACCACGCTGAAATTGAAGCCGATGCGCCGACTCTCGATGGCCAGCAGCGGCAGCGGCGCGACGAACCAATCGCCGTCCCGCACTCGAGGATAGCCATCCAGCGCGGCGATGACGACGCCGGCCACGACCCGAGTCGTATCGCCGGCCTTCCAGTGCAGCGGCCGCCACTGGTAGGCGGCGTAGCGGGTCCTCTCCCGTTCACTGTTGATGAAGGTGCCGCCGATGAGTGCGTGGTTGCGGTGCAGCACGATCTCGGCACCGAGGCCGATGTTGTCTTCGCGCAGATCCCGCGTGCGGTCGAAGTGCAGGGAGAAGAAACCCGGGTTGAGCCATATCCGGGGATAGGATTCACCGGTTTTCGAATCAGCCAGCGACGGAGTCGGAGAGGCCAGGACGACGAGCACGAGGCACAGGCTCCCGAATGTGCTCGGCGTTGCCCGGACAATTCGTCTTGCATTCATTCTTGTTGCACTCGTCTTGTTCTTGATTTCGGGCGACATGATCGGCCGGTCCCCACGAAGCAACCGCCCTGCAAAGCGGCCCGGCGGCATTGTGCCGCAACTTCGCCTGTCCAGTCGAAGCCAAGGGATCTTCTACCCCTGATCCACGGCCTCCAACACCTGTCCGAAGAATGCGTTTGCGTGCTCCGGATCGATCCAGCGAACCACCAGTACCATCCGGCGCTCGGGCTCGATCCAGGTGAAGTTGCCGCCTGCGCCGACGGCGAACCAGCTCGACTCCGGCACGCCGGGAAAAACGCGCCGCTGGTCATTGAGCCAGACGAGATATCCATAGAAAGGCGCGATCGGACACGGCGTTCGCATGCGCCCGATCCACTCCGACGAAACCACCTGTCGGCCGTTCGCTCTACCGTCATCCAGCATCATCTGGCCGATCCGCGCCTGATCCAGGGCGCTGATCGACACGCCGCCACCCCAATGCGAGCCACCGGGTACCGACTGGACTTTGCGCCCCTTCACCTCGACCCAGGCGTGGTCGTAACCCTTCCAGCCCCAATCGTCGCTCGCGCCGATCGGTTGCATGATCGCTTCGCGAAAGACTTCGGGCAGCGGACGGCCGAAAAGGTGAAGCAGCGCCAGTGAAAGCTGGTTGATGCGAACGTCGTTGTACTCCCAGTAGGTTCCGGGTGCCTGAAGCGGGCGCGCGTCGCCTTTCCTTCCCCTTGCGGCGGTGACCTGAAACTGCACGAAGCGGTAGCGGTCGACGCGGTCCGGGATACCGAAGCACTCGCCTTCCCATTCGCTCGTCTGCTGCAGCAAGTGCGTCCAGGTCACCTGGGCATTGCGGCCGTGGTCGAAGCCGATGCCGCGAATGCGCGATCCGACGGGCTCGTCGGGATCGGGCAGCAGGCCTCGGTCAAAGGCCACGCCCGCCAGCAGCGCAAGATAGGTCTTCGCCACGCTGAACGTGAGATCGGCCCGGTGAGGCTCGCCCCAGGAGACAAGCGTCTTCCCGTGCAGCAAGACCGTTCCGGACACCGGGCCGCGCGCGTGCACCGGCCCGAGCAGGCGGTTCCACGGCGGCGGGTCCTCGTTGTGAATGCCCCAGCTGTCGGAAATGTCGCGCGACCAGGGAATCTCGTGGTTGGTCGCGAAGCGCACGGCTTGTTCGAGCTTGGTGTGTCGCATGCCAGTCGATGCCGGACCGGGCCGGTCCAGCGCGGCATCTTAGCGCGCAGCACGAGATCCGGCTGGCCAACGATCACGCACGAGGCATGCCCGATCCCTTGTGCCGCCTGATCTGCTAATGTCTTGCAGCGAATCGCCTTGCCGCAGGCACGGCGGGAAGTCCATGACGTCCGTTTGGCCGCAACTGCATGCCTGTCCTGACCACCGACGATGGTGTGAATCTGTACTACGAAGAGACCGGCTCGGGGACTCCGATCGTCTTCGTGCACGAGTTCGCCGGCGACTGGCGCACCTGGGAGCCGCAGGTTCGCCACTTCTCGCGCCGCTACCACTGCATCGTCTATAACGCCCGCGGCTATCCGCCCTCCGATGTTCCCGCGGAGGTCGAACGCTATTCGCAGAGCCGCGCACGGGACGACATTCTGGCCGTGTTGAACGCGCTTCGCATCGAGCGGGCGCACATCGTCGGCAACTCGATGGGCGCCTTCGCGGCGCTGCACTTCGGAATGGCTTATTCGCCGCGTGCGGCTTCGCTCGTGGTCTGCGGCTGTGGCTACGGCGCGCATCCGTCGCAGTATGCGCAGTTTCAGGCGCAGTCCCGCGAGCTGGCGAGGACGATCCTCGACAAGGGCATGGCGCACGTGGCAGCGACCTACGGCCACGGCCCCTCGCGGTTGCAATTGAAGGTGAAGGACCCGCGCGGCTTCGAGGAATTCATCCGCAACTTCTCGGAACACTCGCCGCAAGGCTCCGCCAACACGATGCTTGGATACCAGGCGCGGCGACCTTCGCTCTACGACTTGACCGCGGAAATGGCGCGCGTGCGTGTGCCGGTGTTGATCGTGGCTGGCGACGAAGACGATCCGGTGCTCGAGCCATCACTCATGATGAAGCGCACCATCCCCACCGCCGCGCTCGCCGTGCTGCCGAAAAGCGGGCACATGACCAACCTCGAAGAGCCTCAGCTATTCAACCACCTGCTGGAGGATTTCTTCCGCCAGGTCGAAAGCGGAAGATGGCAGTCCCGCTGACGCGGGACTGAAGCTCTCAAAGCGGAGGACGCAGAGGACGCGGAGTATAGATAGGACTTACTATGTGAACCACGGAAGACACGGTGGACACGGAGGAAGCCAAAAACAAGATTGGGTAACAACGGAAAACAGGAAGAACGCGCTAAGTTCTGGCGGGTGCAGACCGAATCGTCAGTTCTCAATCTCCAGGCAGTCCGCTGCTTTTTCTCTCGTTCTTCCTCCATGTCCTCCGTGCCCTCCGTGGTTCAATGGTTCATCGTGAGATGACGACAGCGGACGCTCTCTCTCATTTGCGAGTGATCGACCTGACGCGCGTGCGCGCGGGTCCGACGTGCGTGAAGCAGTTCGCGGACTGGGGCGCGGACGTGATCAAGGTCGAGATGCCGGACAGCGAGGACCTGCTGGGAGAACGCGAAGGTTCGGACTTCCACAACCTGCATCGCAACAAGCGCTCGCTCACGCTCAACCTCAAGGATCCGCGCGGCGTCGAGGTGCTCAAGCGCCTGGTGAGGACGGCCGACGTGCTGGTGGAAAACTTCCGGCCCGACGTCAAGCACAAGCTGGGCATCGACTACGAAACGCTCGCGCACGAGAATCCGCGGCTGATCTATGCCAGCATCTCCGGGTTCGGTCAGGACGGGCCGTATCGCGATCGCGCGGGCTTCGACCAGATCGCACAAGGCATGGGGGGATTGATGTGGGTGACCGGGTTGCCGGGACAGGGCCCGGTGCGCGCCGGCATCCCGGTCGCGGACTTGAGCGCCGGGCTGTTCGCCGCCCTCGGCATCCTGATTGCGCTGGAAGAACGCAGCCGTTCCGGCAAGGGGCAATGGGTGCAGACTTCGCTGCTGTCGGCGATGGTGGCGATGATGGATTTCCAGGCGGCGCGCTGGCTGGTCGAAGGCGAACTGCCGGACCAGGCGGGCAACGATCATCCGACGTCGATGCCCACCAGCGTCTATCCGACCGCGGACGGATTCGTAAACATCGCCGCGTCCGGCAATCCGATCTTCGCCCGCCTGTGCGAGGCGGTGGGTGATCCGGATCTTGCCCGGCACCCGGACTACGTGACGGCCAGGCTGCGCTCGAAGAACCGTGTCGCGCTGAACGCCGCGATCGCCGCGCACACGCGCCGCTACGCCTCCGAGGCGCTGATCGATCTGCTGGCGAAGGCCGGGGTGCCCTGCGGGCCGATCTACAGGATGGACCAGGTCTTCGCCGATCCGCAGGTGCGGCATCTCGCGATGGCGGTGGCGGTGCCGAGGGCAGATGGCGGCGAGCACATGGCTCTGGTCGGCCCGGCGTTCACGCTTTCGCGCACGCCGGCGCGCATGAAGCGCACGATCGGGTCAGCTGGAGAGCATAATGAGGAAATTCTTCGCAGCCTCGGCTACAGCGCCACGGACATCGCCGCACTGCGCGCGGCCAAGGTCGTCTGATCGGGGAAGGCCATGAGCGAAGGCAGGCTGCGCGTGGAGCGCGACGGACCGGTCGGCCGGCTGGTGCTGGACAATCTGGCCCGCCGCAACGCGATCAACGCGGACATGTGGCGTGCGATTCCGGGCGCGATCGCGGCGTTGGACGCCGACGCGGCGATCCGCTGCATCGTGATTCGAGGTGAGGGAAACGAGGCCTTCGCGGCCGGCGCCGATATCTCCGAGTTCGAGAAAAACCGCTCCAGCGAGTCGCAGGTCAGGGACTACGAGGCGGCGACCGCCGCGGCCCACCACGCGATCGAATCTTCCCCCAAACCGGTGATCGCCCTGATCCATGGAGTCTGCGTCGGCGGGGGACTCGCGATCGCTTTGTCCTGCGACCTGCGTTACGCCGGCCAGTCGAGCCGCTTCGCCATTCCCGCGGCGCGCCTCGGGCTGGGGTACGGGGTGCACGGCACGAACCGGCTGGTCGCCACGGTCGGCCACGCTGCGGCACGCGAGATCATGTTCAGCGCCCGCCGCTACGACGCCCCCGAGGCGCTCGCCATGGGACTGGTCAACCGCGTGCTGCCGGATGCCGAGCTGGAGGCGTACGTCCAGAACGTCGCGCTCGAGCTGGCGTCGAACGCGCCGCTCACCATCGCCGCATCGAAGGCGGTGATCAACGCGCTGATCGAGCCGAGTGGAGAGTTCGCGACGGCGGAAGCTGCCGTCGCGCGCTGCATGAACAGCGAGGACTACGTCGAGGGCCGGCGCGCCTTCATGGAAAAGCGCGCGCCGCAGTTCAGGGGCAAGTGATCGTTTCGACCGGTGCCGTTCTCGAAGAGCGACACACCGGATCGACTCGCTACTTCAGCAGGCCCGGCAGCCACAGCACCATCTGCGGCCACACGGAAACGATCGCGATCACCGCGATGAAGCTCACGTAGAACGGCAGCGAGGCGCGGATCGCGCTCTCGTAGCTCACGCCCGCGATCTGCGAGGCGGTCATCAGCGTCATGCCGACAGGAGGGGTGATGTTGCCGACGTTCAGGGCCAGGATCATCACCATCGCGAAGTGCAGGGGGTCGAAGCCGAGCTGTGTCATGGCGGGAGCCAGTACCGGCGCCACGATCACCAGCGCAGGGAGCACGTCCACCACGGTGCCGAGCACGAGCAGCAGCAGATTGACCATCAGGATCTGCACCAGCGGGTCGGTGCTGAAGCCGGCGATCAGCTCCGCGGCCTCGCGGGTGATGCCGGAGCGGGCGACGAACCAGCCCAGAACGGTGGACGCGCCCAGCAGAAAGAACACGACTCCGGACAGCCGCACTGTGGTCATCAGCGCATCGAACACGTCCCGCCACGTCAGGGTGCGGTAGAGCAGCGTGCCCACGGCGATGGCGAAGACCACGGCGAAGGCCGAGGCTTCGGTCACGGTGCTCAGGCCGCTCAGGATGCCGCCGAGGATGATCAGCGGCACCAGCAGCGCCGGGACGGTGGGCAGGAAGGCGCGCACCGCGAGGCGCAGGCTGGCGGCGCCGTGTACCGGAAAGTTGCGCCGCCAGGCGAGATAGAAGCTCACGATGAGCAGTGCCGCGGCCAGCAGCAGCCCCGGCACAACGCCGGCCACGAACAACGAGATGACCGACACGTCGTAGAGAATCGTGGCGTACACCACCATCACGATGCTCGGCGGAATGATCGGCCCGATCACGGAGGCGCAGGCCGTGACCGCGGCGGCATAGGCCGCCGGGTAGCCTTCCTTTTTCATGGCCGGGATGAGCAGCTTGCCGATCGCCACGCAGTCGGTGATCGCGGCGCCGGTGAGCCCGGCGAAGAACAGGCTGCTGGTGATGTTGACGTGGCTCAGTGCCCCGCGCACGCGTCCCAGCAGCGCATTGTTGAAGTCGATCAGCCGCTGGGTGAGCCCGGCGCGGTTCATCAGCTCGGCGGTGAGGATGAAGTAGGGAATCGCCATCAACAGAAAGCCGCTCACGCCGGAGAACATGCGGTCGGCGACGATCTCGAGGAATTCGATCCCGCCGAGCGACATCGCGCCGGCCAGACCGGAGAACACCATCACCAGCGCGATCGGAGCGCCGATCAGCAGGGCGACTGCGAAGACGATCAGCGCGGCGCTCATCGCTCCCCGCTGCTCGGAGCGGCTTCGCGCGGCGCCTCGACCGGCCCCAGCAACGCGAAGCCGCTCGCGAGATGCAGCAGCAGGATCAGGCCGGACACGGGCACGCAGGCGGCGATCCAGCGCGCATGCACCTGGAGCTGATCGGAGACCATGTAGATCTGGTTCGAGGCGAGAAAGAAATGCCAGCCGAACCACACGAGGAGCAGCGCGAAGAGCGCGACCAGAAACAGGCTCGCGCTGCGCAGCAACCGCGAGAAGCGTCCGGGGAGCAGGCGCACCACCATGTTGACGGCGACGTGCTCGCCGCCCTTGAACGCGACCGTGATGCTCAGCATCCCGATCCAGGGAATGAAGAGCCGCGCCAGCGAATAGGTCCAGCTCAGCGCCGCGCCGGTAACGATCATGTAGAAGAAACCGATGAAGGAAATCGACAGCATCACCAGCACGCAGGCGACGCAGACGGCGATGGTGACCCGGTTGGCCCGGTCGCTCAGCTTCCTCAGGCGCTCCAGCATTTGGCAGGGCTGATCATGCAGGCCGACGGCTCCTGCCGCGGTGGAAACCAGAAAGCCCGAAACCAGGATCAACCACCAAGGGCACCAAGAAAATCAAGACCGACTCTGGTGTTTTCCTGGTGGTCTTGGTGTCCTGGTGGTTCGCCCTGTCTTTGCCTACTGGCCGTAGCGCTTGAGGTCCTGCGCGACGACCTCCTTCTCGATGCGGGTGACCTCGGCCCAGAGCTGGTCGATCAGCTTCGGGTCGATGCCGAAGTCCTTGGTGATCCACTGCTTCCAGGCGGGACGCGCCACCGCCGCCATCTTGTCGCGTTCGGCCTGCGTCAGGATGTGACACTGCTTGAACTTCTTGCACGAGGTCTCCCAGCCTGCGATCGCGGCCAGTACCGCGATGCCATGTGCTACTTGAACGGCCTCGCGCGCTGCTTCGAAGATGACCTGCTGGTGCTTCGCCGGCAGCGAGCGGAACCACTTTTCGCTCATCATCCAGGAGATGGTGTTGTAGACGTGGCCGCTCCACGTGGTGTACTGGTTTACCTCCCACAGTTTGAACGCCAGGCTCACGCCCGGCGCGTTGAACTGCCCGTCGGCGAGTCCCGTGCCCAGCGCCGTGAGCACCTCTCCCCACGGCAGCGGGGTGGCCGAGGCGCCGAGCGCCTTCATCGTGGCCACGTGCGCCGGATTCTCTTCGACCCGGATCTTCAACCCCTTGATGTCGTCCACCGTCCGGATCAGCCGCTTGTTGTTGGTGAAGGCCACGAAGCCGCCACCGTCGTCGAGCGTGCCCAGGTAGCGCAGTCCGCTGGCTTTCAGGGCGCCGCGCATGAAGTTCGCGTGCCACTCGCCGTCGAAATAGGCGCGCGCCACGCGGTAGTTGGGGAACAGGAACGGCGTGGTGATGATCTGGTAGGCGGGATAGAAGGACGACATCGCGCCCGAGGAAATGAGCGTGGCCTGCACCGTCCTGCCGGCCTGGGCCTGCTTGGCTGTTTCGACCTCGGAGCCGAGCTGGCCGTTGCCGAATACCTGCACGTCGATCTCGCCACCGGTCCGCGACTCGACGACGGATTCGAAATGCTTCATCGCCGGATGCATTTCGTTGTTGGTGAGGTCTTCGGGGGCCAGATGGCTGATGACCATGGTATAGCTGGCTGAGAACGCCGGCGAGACGGCGAACGCGGCGACGACAGCAGCCAAAGCAGCGGATGAGACAAGGCGCAGATTCATATCCCCTCCCGGAACATGCGCAGGACTGGCACGGGATCTTCCGTGGCGGGCCTTATTAGACGCCCGCACCTTGAGTTTGTCATCCGGTCGCCGCGCCCCGGACCCACGATGCGCAGCGAATGGGCCGCGCTCGACACCGGTTTTCGGCGGCTTCGTGGCGCCTCCGTTCGTGTGTCTCCCCTGCGCTCGAGCGCAGAGGCCGACTCTTCTCGTCGAGTCAGGCTGCTTGCGACAGGGGCTGCGGTGTCCCCGAGCCGTGCAACCTTTCGGCCAGCGCTTTCAAGAGGGCTGCCCCGTCCCCGCGCCAGGCACTGCCGTGCATGCAGGCCAACGTTTCGGGACGCTCGTTCGCAAGGCGCTGGAGAATGGTGCCGGTGTTCGGAGCGTGCGCGAAGTAGTCCATCGGTGCGCGGAAGGCTTCGCTCGGCTCGAGAATGTCGGATTCGGTAAGCGGCTTTTCCCCCAGACCGCCTTGGGTGAAGAGGTCGCCGCACAGGAGGGTTTGGGTGCTGTATTCCATCAACAGTCCGCACTCCCAGGCGTGAGGCACGTGCGGTGTATCGAACCAACGCACCGCATGCCGGCCCAGTACCAGCAATTCGCCGTCCGTGAGCGCGCGGGCCGGCCGATCGGCCATGTCGTTGACCGACACCGTGGCCGCAATCCGTCCGCACACCGGCACGGCCTGGGGCGCCGTCGCCAGCCATTGGTTCAGCGAGCCGCATTCGTCGGCCTCGAAATGCGAGAAGGCGACGTAGCTCAGGCGATGGACCGGCATGACGTGCGCGACGGCTTGGCGTACCAGCGAGAAAAGCCTGCGCGGGCCGGTATGGAACAGCATTGGGGCGTCGTCCACGATGAGGTACTGGTTGAAGCTGAACTGTGAACCGGGAATGGTTACCGGCGTGTTGATGCGGTAGATGCCGTCGGCGATTTCGTGGATGTTGGTACCGAATTGCGGGTTGCTGAGCATGTCTGCCTCCTTTGTTGTGGGCACAAGGGTGTGTAACGGGGAGGCGCTTCGTTACACTTCCTTGGCAAAGGCCGGAAAGGTATGCTCGGCTGCTTGAACAACCTTGACCAGGCAGACAACCTCGAAGATTCCGCCTTGGCGCGGCGGATCGCGGCTGCCGGAGCCGATGGCGACCGGATGGCCGAGGCCGAGCTATGCCGGCGCCTGGCTCCGCGCGTGCGCTTCTATGGCCTGAAGCATTTGCGCGACGAGCAGGCCGCGGCCGACCTCGTTCAACAGGTGCTGCTGATGGTCCTGGAACGGCTCAGATCGGGCAAGGTCCGGCAGCCGGAAATGCTCGGGTCCTTCATGCTGGGCATGTGCCGGATGGTCGTGCTGGACATGAAGCGCAACTACGCGCGCCGCGAACGTCTGCTGCAGACCTTCGCGGCTGACGTTCCCGCCGCCGACACCTCGTTCTCGCCGCGCCTGGATCAGGCGAAGCTTCTGCGCTGCCTGGATCGATTGCCCGAGCGCGAGAAGTCGGTCCTGGTGATGACCTTCTACGACGACCAGCGTGCGGCACAGGTGGCCACGGAATTGGGGATTTCCGAGACAAACGTCAGAGTGATCCGGCACCGCGGGCTGCAGCGTCTGCGCGATTGCCTTCAGACAAGGAGCGTGTCATGAGACGGGCCGCCTGTTCTTCGCCGATCCCGATCTCGACGCTGGCGGAGTACTGGTTCGGGGAACTGGACCCTGCGCGGGAAAGCTCGCTGGAGGAACACCTGCTCGGCTGCGAGCGATGCAGCACCGAAGCTCTGGGTCTGGCCGAGATCGCGGGCGGTATCCGCCGGCTGACGGAGCGCGGCTTGGTACGGGCCGTGGTCACCGAAGCGTTCCTGGAGCGCCTGCGGGCCGGCGGGCTGCAGGTGCGCGAGTACGACGTACCAAGGGGCGGCAGCGTCAATTGCACCATCGCTCCGGACGATGACTTTCTGGTCGCTCACCTCCAGGCACCGTTGGATACCGTGGAGCGACTCGATCTGGTGATGTCCGGTGCTCATGGCTCCGAGGTCGAGAGGATCGCGGACGTTCCTTTCGACCGCAGGACCGGCAGCGTGGTAGTCGCGTCCAGCACCGAGGTGATTCGTGCCCTGGCCGCCTCGACCTCGTACATGCGCTTGATCGCCGTGGATCGCGAAGGCGATCGCCTGATCGGCGAATACACGTTCAACCATACACCATGGCCGGCGCGCTGAAATAGATGCGCGCAGACCATGGCCTGCGGCAACGCAGGGCGGACATTCAACGCCGCCTCCTCTGCGCCGCCATCGCCTGATCTGCGGCACCGGCAGTTCCGGTTCTTGACCCTCGCTATTGCCAGCCCGTCAGGCAATCAGTGCCCGGCAGGCGTCGATGATGGCTTCCGCGCTCATTCCGTACTTGGCGCGCAGCCGCCCGGTGGGACCCACCATCGCAAAGGTGTCGGGCATGCAGATCATGCGCATCCGGGTCGGATGCTCCACTGCCAGCAGCTCGGCCACCGCACCGCCCAGGCCGCCGGCCAGGCGATGCTCCTCCGCGGTGACGATGCCGCGCGTCTCGGCCGCCGCGGCAAGCACCGCATCGCGATCGAAGGGCTTGATGGTGTGCATGTTCAGCACCCGAACGCTCACTCCTTCCTTCGCGAGCGCATCGGATGCGCGCACCGCCATCTCAACCAGCGCGCCGCAGGCGATCACCGTCACGTCCCGGCCAGGACGCAACAGAGTCGCCCTGCCCGGTCGAAAAGGCGCTTGCGGGTCGGTGACCGGCGGTTCCTCCACCCGGCCGCCCAGGCGCAGATAGACCGGGCCGTCGATATCCAGCGTCGCCAACGTCGCCTGGTAGGCTTCCTCGATATCGGCGGGCACGATGACCGTCATGTTGGGCAGGCTGCGCATCAGCGCGATATCCTCGAGAGCATGGTGGGTGCCACCCGCGACGCCGAGAGAGATGCCGCTCGCCGCCGCACCGATGACCACGCGCTGGTTGGCGTAGGCGACGTCGTTTCGGACCTGTTCCATGCTGCGGGCGGAAATGAACGGTGCATAGGCACAGACATAGGGATGCAGGCCGGTGGTCGCCATTCCCGAAGCGGCGCCGATCGCATTCTGCTCGGCGATGCCCAGCTCGACGAATCGGTCCGGGTGGCGCTCGACCCAGGCACGGATTCCGAGCAGGTCCTGGGTGTCGGCGGACACCACCACTGCCCGCGGGTCGCGCGCTCCGATCTCCAGCAAGGCTTGGCCGAAGGCGAGCCGGGTCTGGTTGGCGCAACGGCTGCGCCAGTCCTGCACGCCAGAGACGGCGCTGTTCACGATCCGCCCCCTGCGCCGGGTTCGGCGAGCTGCGCCAGCGCCTTGGCGAGGATCTCGTCGTTCACCGAGTTGCTGTGCCAGACATAGGTGTTCTCGGCGAAATCCACGCCCTTGCCCTTCACGGTGTGAGCGATGATCGCGGTGGGACGTTCTGGATCGAGCGGCACCGAATCCAGCGCCTCGACCACCTGCGCCATGTCGTGGCCGTCGATCTCGCGCACCTCCCAGCCGAAGGCGCGCCACTTCTCGGCGAGCGGATCGACGCCGATGATCTCGTCGACCCGGCCGCTCTGGCAGATCTTGTTGAAGTCGACGATCGCGGTGAGATTCGACAGCCGGTAATGCGCAGCCGACATCGCCGCCTCCCAGTTGGAACCTTCGTGCAGCTCGCCGTCACCCAGCATCACGAAGGTGTGGAACGGTTTTCTCTGAATGCGCGCGCCCAGCGCCATGCCCAGGGCGACGGCCAGCCCGTGTCCGAGCGCGCCGGTGCACATCTCCACACCGGGCATCTTGATGTCGGGATGCATGCCGAACGGCGATTCGAAGCCGTAGAAGCGGTCCAGCACCTCATCCGCGATGAATCCCGCCTGTGCCAGCACCGCGCCGAGCGCGGCGTTCGCATGCCCCTTGGATAGCACGAAACGGTCGCGCTCCGGCCAGTCTGGCTCATCGGGACGCACCCGAAGGCGATGGAAATACAGCGCCGCCAGGATGTCCGCGGCGGAACAGGAGCCGCCGGCGTGGCCTCCGCCGCCGGCGCGCAGCGCGCGCCAGACGTTGCGCCGTATCTGGCGCGCTTCCGCTTCCAGGCGACTCACCAGCGCGGATTTGTCCATGACGGTCGGGTTACCTCGCGACTTGCACCAGCACGCGGCGGTTCTTCTGCTTGTCCGCCGCCGTCTTCTCCGGCGAGACCAGTGGCTTGGAGGAGCCGACCCCGATCGGCTTGCAGGCAAGCTGCATGCCCTTGTCCTTGAGCGCTTTGCACACCGTACGGGCGCGGGCGAGTGAGAGCATCTGGTTGAACTCAGCAGTCCCGTCGGCGTCGGTGTGCCCTTCGGCGGTGACGTAGAGATCCGGAAACGCCGCCTTCAGCGCCTTGGAGTTGTCGGTGATGATCTTCAGCAGCCCGTCGATGCGCTTCTCGTTGCCGGGTGCGAACTCGGCCTTTCCGGTCTTGAACTGGAACTGACCATCCTTGATCTGCTGCTGCGCCAGTTTCTTGTTCACCGTGTCGAGCAGCGATTTGTCCTTCATCTCGCTCAGCCTGGGAACGCCGTCGAGTTTGGGCAGATCCACCGCCGTCGCGGAGGACCCCTGCATGAGCAACAGGCTGGCGGCGGCTACCAACATCGAGCGCATGACGATTCACCCTGGAGAGTTCGAACGGCCCAAAGTATAGAGGACGGCGGCCCGCCACGGGGCCTGCCAGCGGCAGCCTGCGGAATAACCGACCGGACCCGCCGCTATTTGTAGTCAATTCGTACCCGCCGCCTCGCTAGGCTGTTCTTGCGTCGAGGGAGGTCGAGCAGATGAATGCGGTCGGTGTCTATGTTGTCCGTCTCTACCGAAGGGATGCTTTGACGCTTGCGGGCGTGGTGGAATCGGTCGAAAGCGGCGAGCAATTGCCGTTTCACTCCACCGAGCAGTTGTGGCGCGCCCTTCACAAGCTGCCGTCTCCCCGACGAGCCATCCAGAGCGCCAAACCAGACGAGGAGGACATGCCATGAAGAGAGGTTTCGTTTCAGTAATGGCGATCGCAGTAGCCGGGGTCGTGCTGTCGACCGAGTCTCTTGCCGGCAGGGTCACCATGCCCAAGGAGGGCAGCTACGAGTTCGACTTTTGCCCCATCGGTCGTGGCAAGGTCTTTTCAGCGGGCGACAAGCTCTTCGTCATGAATTACGATCTTGAAGCGGTCCTGAGATCCACGCCAGCGGGGAAGGCGTTCGACCGCATGGGCGCCCGATGCTTCGGAATCTATTCGAACATCAGCGGGCGTCAGCAGGAAGCCGGAATATGCGAGCTGACGGACCTCGATGGAGACAAGTGGTGGATGGACTACCGCGGCAATCCGGACGGCAAAGGCGGTACTTACACATCCGTGCATGGCACGGGAAAGTATGAAAGCATGATTCTGCGGGGCGAGTACCGCATCGACAACGATTGGGGCAGCATTTCGAAGGAAGTCAGTTTTCAAGGCTGCAACCCCAACAAGGGTGCCTACAAGCTGAAGTAGCGCATGCAGGGCTCCGCGTGATGGCTTGAGTCCAGAATCGGGCCTGCGCATACTGCCGAGCAGGGTAGGGCCGCAGTCGTGGGTCCCATCCGTTCGCCCACGAGTCGGGAGGGGGCTCCGGGATGAGTAAGACGGCATCGCCAGCCAAGATCAGCCGGCCGCGATTGTTCGACGTGGTGCCGCGCGAGCGGCTGTTCGAGCTGCTCGACGGCAACCGCGGCCGGCCGCTGATCTGGATTGCTTCTCCGCCCGGCGCGGGCAAGACGGCGCTCATTGCCAGCTATCTCGAGGCGCGCAGCATCCCGACTGTCTGGTATCAGGTCGACGCGAGCGATACGGATCCGGCGACGTTCTTTCACTATTTGTCCCTGGCCGTGGAGCCCTTGCGCGAGGGCGATGATTCTCCGTTGCCATGCTTCGTCGCCGAACACCTGGCCGATCTGCCGGCCTTCGCGCGCCTCTACTTCCGTGCCTTTTTCGCACGGCTTCCGCAGGGCGTGGTTCTGGTTTTCGATAACTACCAGGAGATCCCGGAGGACGCACTGCTGCACGATATCGTCTGCCAATGTGTCGCGGAGACACCGAGCGACAGTTCGGTGATTTGCGTCAGTCGTGCGGAAGCGCCGCGGTACTTCGTCCAGTTTGCCGCGCGTGGCGCCATGGTCCTGGTCGGCTGGGAGAAGCTGCAACTGACGCTGGATGAGGTCCGTGCGGTGTCGCTGCGACGCGGGGTCGGCGACGAATGGCTGATCCATGCGCTGCACCAGCAATCGCAGGGATGGGCTGCAGGTGTCACGCTGATGCTGGAGCGTCTGGGGCACCTGGACTGCAGCGGCAGAGAGCTTCCGTCCGATTCCCGCGAGTCGGTCTTCAACTACTTCGCCAGTCTCATTTTCGACCGTGTGCCGGAGTCGATGCGCCATGTCCTGCTATCGGTTGCGTTCCTTCCACAGGTCACACCCGCACTCGCGCGCGAGCTGAGCGGTCGACCGGATGCCGCGACGGTACTGGAGGATCTGTACCGCCGCAGGATGTTCACCGACCGCAGGCCTGGCCCGGAACCCGTGTACCAGTTTCATGCACTGTTTCAGGAGTTTCTGAGAGCGCGGGCGAGAAATGTGCTCCCACCGAAGCAGTTTGATGCGTTGGTCGGTCGCACGGCTTTCGCTTTGCAGGTAGCGGACAATGTCGATGCGGCGATCAGCCTTTGGATCGCAGCGCGGGATTGGCAGCCGGTAGTGCAGTTGATTGTGAAGGAGGCGAAAGGACTGCTGAACAGTGGCCGAAGGCAGACGCTTGAGCGCTGGATAGGCGAAGTACCGGAATCGGGGCGGTACAGCTCGCCGTGGCTCGTGTATTGGCTTGGATGCTCGCAATTGCAGACGAGGCCGGAGCAAGGGGTAAAGACCCTCGAGAATGCACTGGGACTCTTTCATAGCGCCGAGGACCGCCGAGGTTCTATCGCCTGTCTTACGGCACTGTTGGGCGGTGGATATATCGGGTATGCGGCGATCGGCGCGATGGACAGGTGGCTCGACGAGTTGCAAGCAAGCTCAGAAGAATTCTCGGACGCCCTTGCGTCGGATAAACAGTTGCAGGCGTGGGGCGCCCTGTGTTGCGCGCTGATATACGTCAGGCCATGGGATCCCATGACGACGCAGGCTCTCGAGAGTGTCGAGGAGCTTCTTCCGCGTTGCGCAGACGCTGGCATCGCCCTTACCGCAGCGATTGGAGCAGTGAGTGCCTGCATGCTGACCGGTGATCTTGAGCGTGGCGAGCGAATCCTGGAACAAGCGACAGAACTCGCGGAACGGAGGGGAGCAAGCCCTTCGGAGGCAGCATGGTGGTACTGTCAAGTTGGGTACCTGAAATTTGTCGAGGCTCAGTACAACGACGCGTTGCGTTACCTCGACAAAGCGATTGCCATTGCGGAATCAAATGCGCTTCGCTCGACGATACGAGAGATCATGCTGCATCGCGTGACCGTCGAGTGCCGGACACTGGGATGGGCCAGGGCAAGCGCGACGCTCACCGAAATAGACGCTCTGTCGAGATCGAGCCGACCCATGAATGGATCACTCTATTGGTTGCACCAGGCGCGCAGGGCACGCTTCAATGGGCAATCTGAGCAAGCTGTCGAGTTTGCGCTGGCAGGTTATCAGGCCGCGGTCCGATCCGGGGCCAGACTGTGGGAAATGATGATCGGCCTGTGCGTGGCTGATCTCCTGATCGACGCCGGGCGACTCAAAGAAGCCAAGCCCCTGATTGCGCGGTCCGCGGAATTGATCGGCCGGACCCCTGTGTATGACTGCTATCGCGCGGCCCTGTCCTTTGTGGAGTCGTGGACTGCTCTCGTAGCGGGTGACCCGCAGCACGCCACGCTGCGACTGCGCGAAGCGCTTGGGCTGGCGCAGGGAGGAACCCGTCGCTACTACCTCTGTTTTCTTTACTGTGCTTTGCCTCGTCTGTTCATGTTTGCACTCGAGGAGGGAATCGAGGTGTCTGTTGTGCAGGGCTTGATCGGGTTGTTTCGTTTGAAACCTCCTACGGATGCGCCGGAGAACTGGCCGTGGCCAGTGCGGATTCTTACCTTGGGCCGGTTTGAAGTGCAGGTCAATGGCCGACCGATGGAGTTTTCCCGCAAGCTGCCACGCAAGACCTTGCTGCTTCTGAAAGCAATCGTCGCGCACGGTGGACGCAATGTGCCGGAACAGGTGTTGTGCGATGCACTTTGGGGCGACGAAGAGGCGGATGCCGCATTGAACGCGCTCGCCATTACCATCGTCCGTCTGCGCAAACTTCTGGGAACGAACGAGGCCGTGCTGTATCAAGCCGGCAGAATCACCCTGAATGCGGAGCTATGCTGGGTCGACACGTGGATCTTCGAGAAGTACATTGCGGACAATGGTTCGGCCGGCAGGTTGCTGAGCATTTACCGAGGTGCCTTTCTTCCGGACGAGGAAGGCGAACCGTGGAGCGTGGCGGCGAGGGAACGGTTGCGCGGCAAGTTCATCGACGCCCTGTCGAGGTACGGCGCGACGCTGGAGCAGCAGGGCGACTGGCAGGGTGCGGTTCAATGCTATCTGCGTGGTATCGACGCCGATCCGATCGTCGAGACATTCCACCAAGGGTTGATGCGCTGCTATGAGCGGCTGGGCCGGCGCACCGAAGCGCTGAGTGCGTACCGCCGGCTCAAGCAGACGCTGTCAGTAGTGCTGGGAGTTGCGCCTTCCGAGTCGACTCAGCAGCTTTTCCAGACGATGCTTCAACGGCAGAGTGCGCTGGGGAGCGGTGCGCGCGAACGCTCCTCGCACCTCGATGCGGAAGACGGTACTGGTTCCCAGCGCGAGGACACTGGCAATGTCGTGCGGAAACTGCCGCCACGCCGCAGGCAGGTGCGTTGACCGTGGGCACGGTCGGGTCCATCGGATGCCGTAATCCGACTTTCGAACGGGCAGCCCCATCGCGGGAACTTCCGCATGCGTAATCGGGACATACGCGTCGTGAGATCCATCACCGTTGTCGCACTCTGGCTGACAGTGCATACGGCCGCCGTCTTCGCCGAACCGTGGAATCCGGGCGAGGCGCTGGACGTGTGCCTGGAGGCCGCGCTCAAACAGCGGCCGGGTGTCGTCACGGCGTGGCGCCAGGCCGGAGGCGGGGACAAACCTCCGTATGCGGTGAGCGTGCTGAACGCGGACGGCAGGATCGCGGAGGCCACCTGTGATCCGACCAATCCCGCGAGCCTGCAGTTCAAGGACAAAGGCGGGCTGTACCGTTACGAGATGTACCGGCGCGCAACGTTTCCTGAGGCCAAGGCTCGCAGTGCAGCGCCGGAGATCTTCGTGGGTCCGGTCCGAATCATCGCAATGGACCTGAGGGTCAGCTTCACCGGCAAACCGCATTTCGTCTATCAGATGTTCCTGCCAAGCGGTCACAAGGCGGTGGTGAGCGTCGAGGCGACGGTCGGCCGGCTGACGAAAGCCGAGGTGGAGTGAAGACGGGCGTGCCATGCGGCCGGCGCCGGCCGGGGCTTTCCACGGAGGGAAATCGTGCGAGCGGCCAGCGGCGATCGCTCGGCGTGGGCGACTGCTAATGCCTTCTGTCGCTGACGAAAATCCTGTCCGTTCGGGACCGCTGGAGAATCTCAACAGTCCCTGCGCGTGAGCGGTCTGATTCTTGCATCGAATCGTGCAGCCACGCCGCGAAATCGCATTCCGTATTTTTCCCAACCTTCCGACAACATGACCTGGACGCGTTTGTTCGCGCGCTCTTCCTCCCGGCGCGTTTCGCCGTGGTCGCGCTGGTGGAACGACCTGCGCTTCCTCTGGCACACCCGGCGCAAGGCGCCGTGGATCGCCGCGTTCGCGCTCTGTCTGGTCGTCGCGACCTTTGTCTCCCTGATGCATTTCCTCGTGTCCAGGGACGCAGTGCACCGCGAACTGAATTGCCTGGCGCTGAACGTGTACTACGAGGCGCGCGGCGAACCCCTGGCCGGGCAGTACGCCGTGGCGGAAGTCACCATGAATCGCGTGGCGTCGTGGCGCTATCCATCCACGGTGTGCGAAGTGGTCTATCAGAAAAGGTGGGACTATCTGCGCAAGCGCTACGTGAGCGCGTTCTCATGGACCGAGTTCGAGGTGGTGCCTCATCCCGAGGGCGAGGAGTGGGAGCGGGCCCGGGAGATCGCCAGGGCGGTCTATCATGGCCACCACCGGCCCACGCTCAATGGTGCCGTGCTCTATCACGCGACCTACATCAAGCCGAGCTGGGCGCGCGGCAAGCGACACGTCGCCAAGATCGGAAATCACGTCTTCTACAGGTAAGGTCGGCGTCACGGGCTCCCGCTTGAGTCGAGTCCGGATGCAAGGCATTATCGCGGCACGCGACGATCGGTCGTCGCTCAACTGAACAACAGCCGGCGGCTGCTGCGCGCGGCACGACGGCGAGCTGAACCTGGCCAAACGGTTCGAGGAGGAGACCATGCACGTCCGGAACGTCTGCGGCCGCGTGCTTGCGGCGGCGTTGCTTGCGGCTGTGAGCCTGGGTGCGGCCGCGCTTGCGCAAGCGAAGGAAGTGAAGATCGGCGTCATCTACGACTACACCGGGCCCTTCGCCGCGGGTGGATCGCTTGCCGCGGCCATCGGCACCAAGATCGCGATCGACATGATCAACGAGCGTGGCGGGGTCGAGGGCTACAAGATCAACGCCATCTATGCCGACGCGCAATCCAAGGCAGAAGTAGCGATCAACGAAGCCACGCGCCTGCTCGAACAGGAAAAGGTTCATCTGATCATGGGCGTGTACTCGAGCGCCCACTGCGTTCCCATGGCGCAGAAAGTGGATGCCGCCAAGAAGTTCATGTGGGCCAACGTGTGCACCGCCTCCACGGTATTCAGGGGCAAGAACCTGCGTTACGTCTTCCGCCCGCAGGTGCACACGGATCAGTTCGGACTCGCTTCCTGCAGCTTCCTGAACGAGAACACCAGGACGCGGCTCAACAAGGACCCCAAGGCGCTGCGGGTAGCGATCATCTACGAGGACGGGCCGTACGGCGCCGGCGTGGCGGCCGGCAACGAGGAAGTCTGCAAGAAGTTCGGAATGCAGGTGGTGCTCAAGGAAGGCTATTCGGCGACCGCTCCGGATCTCTCCAGCCTGGTCACGAAGCTGCGCCGCGCACGCGCGGACGTGATCCTGCACACCGGCTACAACCCCGACATCACGCTGTTCTGGCGGCAGGCGCGCGAGCAGGGCTTGAAATGGGCGGCGCTGATCGGCCACGGCGCGGGATACGCCCAGTTCGATCGGCTGCGCGAGACGCTGGGTCGTGACGCCGAGTACATCATGGACGTGGATCCGGTGCCCGCCCAGTTGCTGGACCCGAAGACCCTCGCACCCGGACTTGGCCAGCTCATCCAGGAAATGGTCAAGCGCTACAAGGCCGAGGTGAAGGCCGACGAGTTGCCGCCGCACGTCTCGATGGGGTTCAACCAGACCTGGATCTTCCTGACGGACGTGCTCCCGCGCGCGATCAGGAAATATGGCGGAATCGATCCGGAGGCGCTGCGCAAGGCGGCGCTCGACACCGATATTCCGGACGGGGGCACGATCCAGGGGTACGGCGTGAAGTTCTACCCGCCGGGTCACGAAATGTCGGGACAGAACGAACGCTCGTTTCCGGTGGTCATCCAGTACGTCGGCGGCGATTCCAAGGTCATCTGGCCGGCGCGGCTGCGCACCGCCGAACCGGTGTTCCCCTGGCCGAAGACACACAGTTACTCGAATCAGTAATGCAGTGACGGATAACAAGCGATGAGCGACGCAATGACTGCGAATCGCGACAGCGCGCATCGCGCGTCTCCGTTCGCCGGTCACGGATTCTGATGCTCGCGGTCAGCGGACTGACGAAGCGCTTCGGCGGGTTCACCGCCGTCAATCGCGTCTCCTTCGAGGTCAAGGAGGGCGAGATCCTCGGCCTGATCGGCCCCAACGGCTCGGGCAAGAGCACCATATTCAACCTCATAGCCGGCGCGCTCGTGCCCACGGCCGGCTCGATCCGGTTTCTGGGGCGTGAGATCGCCGGTGAGCCCGCGTATCGCGTCGCCCACCACGGCATCGGACGCACCTATCAGCTTCCACGTCCTTTCCGGCGCCTGTCGATCCTCGAGAACGTCGCGCTCGCCGCCTACTACGGGCAAGCCGAGCGCCCCACCCGCGAGCAGGCCTTCGCCCAGGCGGCAGAGATCCTGGAGCTCGTGCGGCTTCGCGCGCAACCCGATGCGCGCGTCGACGGGTTGGGCGCGGCGGGCCTGAAGAAGCTCGAGCTGGCGCGCGCGCTCGCAACCAGGCCGAAGTTGCTGCTGGCCGATGAATCGCTCGGCGGGCTCGACGAACAGGAGATGAAGCAGGCCGCGGAGATGCTGGTCGATGTGCGCGCGCGGCGCGGCGTTACCATCGTGTGGGTCGAGCACATCATGGGCGTGCTGATGCGTGTGGTGGACCGCTGCGTGGTGCTCGACCATGGCGAGGTGATCGCCGAGGGCAGACCCGAGCAGGTGGCGCACGACCCGAAAGTCATCGAGGTTTACCTCGGCACGGAGGCCAGCGACGTCCAGGCCACCGTTGCGGCGAGGAACGGCTGATGCTGGTTTTGAGCAAGGTCTCCGCGGGCTACGGCGGCTTTCAGGCGCTGTTCGACGTGAGCCTCGAGGTCAAGGCGGGTGAGACCGTTGCGGTGATCGGCCCCAATGGCGCGGGCAAGACGACGCTGTTGCGGGTAATCTCGCGGCTGATCGACGCGACTGCCGGAGAGCTCATGATGGAAGGCCGGCGTCTGAATGACGTGCCGCCACACGAGGTGGTGGGATGCGGCATTGCGCACGTGCCGGAGAACCGGCGGCTGTTCCCGCGGCTCACCGTCGAGGAGAACCTGCGCATGGGCGCATTCGTGCCGCAGGCTCGGGCGCTGTGCGTTCAGCGTCTGGAACGCGTCTACCAGTTGTTTCCGCGCATGAAGGAGCGCCGGCATCAGCCGGCCGGAACGCTTTCCGGTGGCGAGCAGCAGATGTGCGCCATCGGCCGGGCCCTCATGTCCGGCCCGCGGCTGCTGCTGCTCGACGAACCTTCGGCGGGACTGGCGCCGGTCGTGGTGCAGGCGATCTTCGAGTCCGTGCGCCGGATGAGCGCGGAGGGCTATACCGTGTTGATCGTCGAGCAGAACATCCGCCAGGTACTCAAGATCGCCACCCGCGGCTACCTGCTCGAAACCGGGCGCATCCGCGCCGCCGGCACGGCCGCGCAACTGCTCGACACCGACGAACTCAAGAAAGCTTACCTGGGACTCTGACACGAAGAGCCAAACACGAAGGCACGAAGGAAACTCACTGGGAGAATAACGGAACACGCGGGCCGGAATATGTTGTCTGATTTCATTGGGCATTCTTGTATTCGTTTTTCTTCGTACCTTCGTGTCTTCGTATTTCGCTCTTTGGGTTTGATCGTGCTGTCCAATAGCAAATGGAGATCTTCGACATCTTTCTGCTGGAAGCGGTGGTCAACGGCGTGCTGCTGGGCGGCATCCTGGCGCTGCTGGCGCTGGGGCTGAACCTGATCTTCGGCGTGATCGACGTGGTGTGGATCTGCTACGCCGAGCTGATCATGATCGGCATGTACGCTGTGTACTACCTGCACGTCGAGTATTCCTGGCCGTTGTGGCTGGCCTTCGCTGCGGCCGTCGCGATGGTCTCGGTGCTGGGCATGGCGCTGCACCAGTTCGTGATCCGGCCGGTGCTCTCCGCCGAGCCGATCAATCAGCTGCTGGTCACTGGAGGCGTGCTCTTCCTGCTGCAGGGCGCGGCTACGCTCGCCTTCGGCGTGGAGTTCCGCAATCTCGGCGTCAAGTTGCCTACCTTCGAGTTGAGCGGGATGTTTCTCAGTGTGGCGCGACTGACCGCTTTCGCGATCGCGCTGGGTTGCATGATTGCCGTATACGCCTTCCTCAAACGCACGTATCTCGGCACCGCGATCCGCGCCATCTCGCAGGACCGCGGGATCATGCCGCTGATGGGCGTGAATCCGAGCCACATCTTTCTGATCACGTCCGCGCTGGGTGGGGCGCTGGCCGGGGTCGCCGCCTGCCTCCTGGTGCTTCAGTACGACATCCACCCGGCGATCGGACTTTCGTTCGGGCCGATCGCCTTCCTGGTATGCGTGCTGGGCGGGCTCGGAAACATGATCGGCGGGTTTCTCGCGGCGTTCATCTTCGCCCAGTTCATTTCCGTGGGCGGGTATTTCTTCCACCTCGAGTGGGGCTACGTGCTGGCCTTCCTGTTCTTCATCGGTTTCATGTTCTGGCGGCCGCAGGGTTTGCTCGGAGGCAAGGCATGAGGCGCGCGCTGCCGTGGATGGGGGTCGCGCTGCTCGCTGCCGCGCCGCTTTCCGGCATGGGCAACTACCCGCTGCACCTGATGATCATGTGCCTGCTCTGGGCATTCGTTTATACGAGCTGGGCGTTGATGGGGCGGTTGGGGATGACCAGCCTGGGCCACGGTGCTTTTCTGGCGATCGGCGCCTACGGGGTGGTCATGGCCTGGAATCTGTTCTCGGTTTCCCCCTGGCTGTCGCTGCCGTTGCTGCTGGCGATCACCGCGCTGGTCGCATTCCTGATCGGGTATCCGTGCTTCCGGCTGAAGATCGTCGGGCACTACTTCGCGCTGGTCACGCTGGCGCTTGGAGAAGTCGCGCGCATGATCATTGTGGCGCTTCGGGACCAGACCGGCGGCTCGCTAGGCGCTACGCCCAACACCGCGCTCGCCGACGCCGCGTGGTCGCTCTCGGCCCTACAGTTTTCCTCCAAGCTCGTCTGGTTCTACATCATCCTCGGCTTCTGGCTCTTCGGGCTCTGGGTGTGGGCTAGGATCGACCGCTCGATGGCGCGGCTTGCGCTCGAGGCCATCAGCCAGGAGGAGGACGCCGCGGCATCGGTCGGGATGAACGTCACCCGGCTCAAGCTCGGTGTCACGATCGTCTCGGCGCTGATGACGTGCGTAGGCGGTGCGCTCTACGCGCAGTACCAGCTCTATGTGAATCCGGAAACGGTCTCGGGAATCGGCGTCAGCCTGCAGATGGTCTTTGGCGCGATCGCCGGCGGCATGTTCGTGCGCCTGGGCCCGACGGTGGGTGCGGTGTTCACGCTCTTGCTGGCGGAAGCGCTGCGCCTCGCGCTCGGACACGACATACACGGTCTCGATGTCACGCTCTACGGGCTCATGCTGGTGCTGTTCATCATCTTCATGCCCAAGGGCATCCTCGGCGCGGCCATCGCCGCGCTGGAGGAGCGTCGTGCGCCCAAGCCTTTACCCGCCACCTTGACGAGATAATTCGAACCGCGATCGCTTCAGTCGGCCGCACGCTTTTGCATGCTGTATTCAGAATGCTAAACTCGTGCTGTTGAAATAGAGAGGCCGCAGTGAAGGCACTTCCGCATCAACCAACGCTGGTCGATCAAGTCTACGAGGCGATCCTGTCGGAGATCTCAGCGGGCAAGTTCGCGCACGATAGCCGGCTGATTCAGGAAGAACTCGCCGAGTCGCTGGGTGTGTCGCGTCAGCCGATACAGCAGGCGCTGCTGCTGCTGAAGAGCCACGGCATCCTGCGCGATGCACCCGGGCGCGGATTGATGGTGGCGCCGCTGGAAGCCGAATTCGTGCGCAATCTGTACGAGGTTCGGGGCGTGCTCGACGGGCTCGCCAGCAGCAAGGCGGCGGAACGCGCAGCCGTCACCGCCCGCAAGGAGGGCCCTGCCTTCATCAAACGCGGCCGCGAAGCGGTGGCCAGCCGTTCGATCCCGAAGATGATCGCGGCCGACATGGACTTCCATTTCTTCCTCTACGGCTTGT
Source organism: Burkholderiales bacterium (assembly GCA_035560005.1). Lineage (NCBI taxonomy): Bacteria > Pseudomonadati > Pseudomonadota > Betaproteobacteria > Burkholderiales > Burkholderiales bacterium. The sequence continues at coordinate 85,540 of DATMAN010000031.1, forward strand.
CGAGAAACCCGCTGATCGCCGAAGCCAGTTCGCCCTATTGGAGCTACCTGCGGCGAGTGATGGGTGAGGTGCTTCTGTACGACGAGACACCGGCAGAGATCTGGGACCAGCACGAGGCCATTCTCGATGCGGTCATCGCAGCCGACCCGCAAAAAGCAGGGCAATTGGCGCGCGAGCACATCGCCCAGGCATCGGACACGATCACCGAGCGACTGGCGGCGCGGGCACCTGCCGGGCCGGCTCGCGTTGCATTGACGCGCGTGCGGCGCAGGCGCGCCCAGGGCGTCTAGCAAACTTCCGCTGCACACACCGGCGCTGCTGGACGTGCTGCATCGGCGGCCCTGCAGGCGGGGCGCCGCACCACAGCAACGCGCAATCGGTGTCCGCGCCCTCGCCGCGGCTGGACGGCGACTGCCCGAACTTCCCCTACGCGCCTGCGGAAATCGAGGCTTGTCTCACCCCGTGCGCCAAGATGCAGGAGTGTTGTTTCGGCTTTCCCTGAGCCCCGGCCCCAAGTCCCGAGTCCCGTTCTTACATCGCGTACTTTTTCACTGCCGCCTCGTCCCAGTCCAGACCGTTGCCGGGAGTGTCGGGCACGATGGCGTGGCCGTCTTTCGCCAGGAAGGGCTCGGCGAGGAAGGGCTCGGCCCAGTCGCTCCATTCCAGCCAGTCGGCGGATTCGCTCACGCGCAGCAGTTGCGCGGAGACCGGCGTGTAGAGGTGGCTCGACAGTGGCAAGCCCGCGGCGCCGGCGATCGCGGCCGAGCGCATCCAGCCGGTGACGCCGCCGATGCGCATGAGATCCGGCATGTAGAGGTCTGCCGCTTTGGCCAACACCGCCTTGTGGAACTCGCGCGGGCCATAGATGTTCTCGCCGATCTGGATCGGCGTTTTCATGTCGCGCGCGATCTGCGCGCAGCCTTCGTAGTTGTCGTACACGATCGGCTCTTCGAACCAGTACAGCCCCTGGTCGTCCAGCCCGTGCATGCGCTGCAGCGCCTCTCCGAAGGTGAGCCCCTGGTTGAAGTCGCTCATCAGGATGATGTCGTCGCCGACCGCGTCGCGCACGATGCGGATCGCCTCGATGTCGTCCTTCAGGCTCGGCCGGCCGAGGCGCATCTTGATCGCCCTGAAGTTGCCTTCTTCCACCAGCGACCTGGCTTCGGAGGCAAGCTTTTCTTTCGGGATCAGCCACAGGCCGTTGGTGTTGTAGGCGCGGACCGGGCCGGGGCTACCCCCGAGCAGGGTCGCGAGCGGCAGGCCGGCGGCACGTGCGAGCGCGTCCCAGATCGCCATGTCGAGCCCGGACAGCGCGATCAAGGTCATGCCCTGGCGGCCGTTCAGATGCAGCGTCTTCATCGCCCCGCCGTACACGTCGAGCGGCGCGATCGGCTTGCCGATGAACTCCCCGGCGATGTTCTCGATCACTTGGGCGATCGGCTTCACCGCCTTGTGCACATACGGCTCGAGATAGCTGCGGCCGACCACGCCTTCGCGCGTGTGCACGTCGATCAGGATGAACGGCCAGTTCGGATACTCGCCGACCCTGGAGACGATCGGCCGGCGCAGCGGCACGGACAGCGCCTGCACCTGCACGCTTTCCAGCGTGAGCCTGATCGCAGCGGTTCCGGTTTTCATTTTTTCAGTCCTCCGTGAAACGATCCTGAAGAACCCAAGTACGCCCGGAACGGTCTCGGCGCAACGCTGACCCCCGGCGAATGCTTTTCCCCGTCATAGACCTGCTCAAAGATAAATCCTAAGTCTATGTTTCAAAATAATATGATGAAACCTCAGAAATAAATTCCGCACATCCGCATTGCATTCGGAATTCAGAATGCTACACTGCACGCCTGTAACGACCCTGAACAGGAGTCTGATTGATGCGACCGCCACCCCCGGACCCGACTCTAGTGTTCCGGGCCTACGGCAATTCTGTCGAAGATTTCAGCCGGCAAACTCGTCATCGACGCTCGGCTGCGGCAGGAGGAACTGGCCGAGTCGTTGGGCGCTTCGCGCCAGCCGGTTCAGCACGCGCTGCTTCGCTAAATATGCACACCTGCACACATCCTGCGTGACGCAGCCCAAGCCCTGCATCTTCACTGATCAAGACAGGTTACGGTCAACGGAGAAAAACATGGACCAAGGGCAACTCAGGAGCTGCGCAGCAAAGGTATGCGGCTGCAGTGGCCAAGCATCGCAATCCCAAAGGTCGGTGGAATCCAGGCGGCGCATCTTTCGCCTAATCGCCGGCATCGCTGCCGGACTGGCTACCCGAACGGCTTTTGCAAACGACGAGGGCCAGATCCTGGTCGGAGACCGCCTCGTGCTTCACACCGCCCAAGGCGAACCGGTGGCACTGCGGCCCGCAGACGTCAAACCCGGCAAAGTGGTTCTGGCGTTTCCCTTCGACCCTGCGACCAAGAAGATTCGCAACGAATCGCGCCTGAGCAAGATCCTGCTGGTTCGGGTAGACGAATCCAGGTTCGACGAGGCGACGAGGCAACGCGCCGCTGGCGGCGTGCTGGCGTTTTCCGCCGTGTGCACCCATGCCGGCTGTGACGTCAACGCGTGGATGAAACAGACGCACAAGCTGCTTTGCTATTGCCATTCCTCACAGTTCGACCCCTACGCCTCCGGAAGGGTGGCGGAGGGGCCGGCGCCCCGCAGCCTGCCCTGGCTGCCGATAAGGCTGGAGGGTGAGGAGTTGGTGGTGGCTGGGCAACTGAGCGCTCCGGCGGGCGCGCCCGCCTAGATTTCGACGACACAGCAACGGTCGTCTCCCGTGTCAGTACCTGCAACCGTGACAAGATCGGAGGAAACATGAGAAACACCAGAAAGAACAGGATCGGAGCGCTAGTGATCGCCCCCATCATGGCCATGGCGACCGCTCATGGCATGGACTACGTGCCAGTCACCGACGCCAGGCTGAAAAATCCTGAACCGGCCAACTGGCTGCAGTATCGCGGCAACTACGCTGGCTGGGGCTACAGTCCGCTGAAGCAGATCAACTCCAAGAACGCGAAGAACCTGACCGTGGCCTGGTCGTTCGCTACCGGGCAGGCGGAGGGCCATCAGTCGCCGCCGATCGTCAACAACGGCTATATGTTCATCACCACGCCGGGCAGCCAGGTGATCGCCCTCAACGCCAAAACCGGCGAAGAGATCTGGCGCTTCAAGAAAGAGCTGCCGAGGGATCTGCTGCAGCTGCACCCGACCAACCGCGGCGTAGCGCTGTATGGCGACAAAGTGTACTACACCACCCTCGATACCTTCTTGGTCGCGCTGGACGCCAAAACCGGCAAGCAGGTGTGGGAGTCGAAGATCGGCGAGTGGAAGCACGGGTACTACACCACGGTGGCGCCGCTCGCCGTCAAGGGCAAGATCCTTGTCGGCATTTCCGGCGGCGAGATGGGCGTTCGCGGATTCGTCAAGGCATTCGACGCCGAGAGCGGCAAGGAAGCGTGGGTATTTCACACCGTTCCCGCACCTGGAGAACCGGGCGGCGACACTTGGCCCGGCGAAACTTACAAGACCGGCGGCGGCGCCACCTGGGTCACCGGCACATACGACCCGGAAACCAACCTAACCTTCTGGGGCACCGGCAACCCCGGCCCGTGGCCCACCGAAGGCCGCAAGGGCGATAATCTCTACACGACCTCGGTGGTGGCGCTCGATGCGGATACCGGCAAACTCAAGGGCTACCACCAGTACCACTGGCACGACGCCTGGGACTGGGATGAGGTGTCCGCGCCGGTGCTCATCGACACGGAGATCGGCGGCAAGAAGGTCAAGACCGCCGTGCACGCCGGCCGCAACGGCTATCTCTGGGTACTGGAGCGCACGAAGGACAAGATGAACTTCCTCGCCGCGCACAAGTATGTCGAGCAGGATGTGTTCACCAGCATCGATCCGAAGACCGGCCGGCCGTCCTACGATCCCGCGCGCACCCCGGGCAAGGTGGCGACCACGTTCTGCCCGTCGCTGTGGGGCGGCAAGGACTGGCTGCCGGAAGCCTACAACCCGGACACCGGCCTGTTCTACATCCCAGCCACCAACAACCTGTGCTCCGAATTGCCCGAGCCCGAAGAAGGCCTTGAGTACCAACCGGGTGGACTGTACATCGGCTATCCGATTCCCGACGTACTGGGCAGCCTGCGCCTGGGCAAGAATGCGCACAAGAGCATCGGAGAAGTGCAGGCGTGGAACCTGAAGACCGGCAAGCAAGTCTGGACGCACACTTACAAGGGCATCAACTGGGGGCCGCTGCTGACCACCGGCGGTAACCTGGTGTTCGGTGGAGGCACGGCCGACCGTAAGTTCCGCGCCTTCAACGCTACTACCGGCGAAGTTGTGTGGGAGTACCCCACGCCGTCGGGCGTAACCGGAGTGCCGACCTCCTACGAGATCGATGGCGTCCAGTACGTGGCCGTGCAATCAGGCTGGGGCGTGGATGCGCAGCGCATGCAAGCCGGCATCGATGCCGCCACCAACACCAAGACCAATGTCCCGCAGGGCGGCACGGTCATGGTGTTCAAGCTGGGCAATAAGTAACTGCCAGACGGCAAGACGCGCGTCGTCTGCTGCTTCGAAGACGCGGACCCGTAATTACCGGGTCCGCGTCATTGTTTCCGGATGGTCGTGAAATCAGAAGCTTCTGTTCGCCGTTCGCAGAGCACTGCGCCATCGACTCAGATCAGGATTGCGTGCGTTGGACGAAAGAAATGACAGCCCCGCAAAGGCTCCAGATGCCTGGCGCCGACCACGCCTTCGCGGGCGAGCACGTCGATCAAAACAGGTGGTCACTTGGGATAGACCCCCAAGGACCCGATCGGTAGCGCAGCCCTAACGATAGTGTCCGGTCCCGGTCGCGAGCGCGTGTGTCTTCTTTTCCAAGCGTCATGCCTAACTGCTTGTCAGGCTCTACGGACTCATGGCGATCCCTGAAAACGCAAGAGCTCGAAACAGGTAGCGTCCGGAAGAAGACGCGCACGGACCTGGGCCGCCAGTAGCAGGAAAGCCTGTCGATCAACGGATTGAGACCTCGGCATCGGCGCCAGGCAGATGGCTTCGGCCGACGCGCAGAATTCTTGACCCTGGAGGCGGAAACACCCATGTCGCAAATCGCACGCGCCGCACCGCTGCCCCAGCCCGTGGCAGCTGAGAAACTCGCTTACCAGAAGGTCACGCTGCGGCTCGTGCCCTTCCTCTTCCTCTGCTATCTCGCCGCCTATCTGGACCGGGTGAACGTCGGCTTTGCCAAGCTGCAGATGCAAGACGATCTGGGTTTCAGCAGCACCGTCTACGGTCTTGGCGCGGGCATCTTCTTCGTCGGTTACGTGCTGTTCGAGGTGCCGAGCAACATGATCCTGCACAAGGTCGGCGCAAAGCTGTGGATCGCACGCATCATGATCACCTGGGGTCTGATTTCCGGCGCGATGATGTTCGTGGAAACGCCGACGCAGTTCTACCTCCTGCGCTTCCTGCTCGGCGTGGCGGAAGCCGGGTTCATTCCCGGCGTGCTGCTCTACCTCACTTATTGGTATCCGGCGGCGCGCCGCGGTCGCATCGTCGCCCTGTTTCTGGCGGGCATTCCGGTCTCCAGCATCTTTGGCGGCCCGGTCTCCGGCTGGATTCTCAATACCTTCGCCGATGTCGGCGGTTTGCGCGGCTGGCAGTGGCTGTTCGTGATCGAAGCGATGCCGTCGGTGATTCTGGGCATTCTCACGTTGTTTCTTCTCGATGACGGGGTGCGCGACGTCAAGTGGCTCACCGAAGCCGAAAAACGCATCATCAGCGACCGCATCGCGGAAGAAAACCAGGAAAAAGGCGGCCACGCCGGTTTCGGCGATGCCTTCAAGAGCGGGCGCGTCTGGCTGTTGAGCGTGGCCTATTTCTTCTTTGCGAGCGCGATCTACGTCACCAGCTTCTGGCTGCCGACGCTGATCAAGGCGCGCGGCGTGAACGACCCGCTGCACATCGGACTGCTAGTCGCCATCCCTTACACGGTGGCGACGATCGCGATGATCTGGACCAACGTGCACGCCGACCGCACCCGCGAACGCCGCTGGCACGCCGCCTTGCCGTGCTTCCTCGCCGGAGTCGGGCTGCTGCTGAGCGCCCTGCCGGGGCAAGCTCTGGTTTACGGCATGCTGGCACTCACCTTGGCCACCGCGGGTGCCTGCGCCGCAGTGGCCGCCTTCTGGAGTCTGCCCGCAGCGTTCTTGGTCGGGGCCGCGGCGGCGACGGGCATCGCGCTGATCAATTCGCTGGGCAACGTCGCCGGATTCGTCAGCACCTCGCTGGTCGGGTGGATCAGCGATCTGACTGGCAGCGCCCAGGCGAGCCTGTACCTGTTCGGTGCACTGATGTTCGTCGGTGGCGCGATGGTTCTGGCGATTCCGGCAAAGCTGGTTAACAAGTAAACCTTACTCCTACGCGCACAACCCATGGACGCTTCCAAGTACGGAACTCTTTACCAATCCTTGCAGCGCACCGCCGCGCGGTTCGGCGACCGGACGGCCTATGCGGTGCCGCCGATGGCCGGCCGCGCCTACCACCCGGAGGGCTGGGAGGTCACCTGGGCGCAGACCCTCGCTGCGGTCGAGGAGAAGAAGCGCATCTACGCGAACGCCGGCTATGGCTACGGGCACCGGGTCGCGATGCTGTTCGACCAGCGGCCGGAATTCTTCTTTCACTATTACGCGCTGAACGCGCTCGGCGCCGGCGTCGTCCCGATCAATCCCGATTACCGCGCCGACGAGATCCGCTATGTCGTGGAGCACTCGGAGGCGAGCCTCGCGCTCGCGATCGACAGCCGGCTCGCCGAGATCGAGGCGGTGGCGCGAGCGATCGGCGGCGTCCTGCCGGTGGTGTCCTTCGAGCGCTTTCCCGACCGTCTGCCTGCGCCGGCGCGCCCGGCGCAGGCTGGCACGCCGGGTCCCGACACCGAGGCCGCGCTGCTCTACACCTCGGGTACCACCGGGCGCCCGAAGGGCTGCATCCTCACCAACGAATACTTCCACAGTTTCGGCGCCTGTTATCTTTCGCTCGGCGGCCGCCTGGAGTTTCGCGAAGGCGAAACACGCCTGTACAACCCGCTGCCCTTGCACCATGCCAATGCGCTGTCGGTCTCCACGCCCGCCCTGCTGCTGTGCGGCGGCTGCCTGATCTTTCCCGACCGCTTCCACGCCAGCACCTGGTGGAAGGACCTGATCGCCACCCGCGCGAACGCGGCCCAGTTCCAGGGCATCATCCCCAACATCCTGCTGAAACTGCCGCCCTGCCCGGAAGAGCGCCAGCACAGCGTGCGCTTTTCGCTGTGCGCCGGCGTCGAGCCCAGCCAGCATGAACTCTTCGAGAAGCGCTTCGGCTTTCCCGTCGTCGAGATGTGGGCAATGACCGAGACCGGTCGCCTCATCAGCGACAGCGTCGAGCCGCGCTCGATTCACACCCGGGCATTCGGGCGGCCCAACGCCTGGGTCGAGGTACGTGTAGTCGACGAGCAGGGTCGCGACCTGCCGCCCAACCAGCCCGGCGAAATGCTCATCCGCCACAGCGCGCAGACGCCGCGCAAGGGCTTCTTCTCCGGCTACCTCAAGAATCCCGAGGCGACCGAAGAGGCCTGGCGCGGCGGATGGTTCCATACCGGCGATGTCGTCGCGCGCGACGACACCGGCATGCTGTACTTTGTCGATCGCAAGAGAAACATCATCCGCCGCTCGGGCGAGAACATTGCCGCGGCCGAGATCGAGGCCTGTCTGACCGCGCACGACAAGGTGAAGCAGGTCGCTGTCATCGCCGCGCCCGACGAGGTGCGCGAGGAAGAAGTCATGGCCTGCGTGATCGCCAAGTCGCCCGAGGATGTCGCCACCGAAGAGGCGCGCAAGGCGCTGGCGCAGGCGCTGTTCGACTGGTGCTTCGAGCGCATGGCCTACTTCAAGGCACCGGGCTGGATACTGTTCGTCGACAGCCTGCCCACCGGCACGTCGGCCAAGGTGCAGAAGATCCACATCTTCCCCACCGGTACCGACCCGCGCAAGCAGTCCGGCGCGATCGACCTGCGCGCGCAGAAGAAACAGACAAAGCCGGCCGTCTCCCACTGAGTGAAACAAGGATGATCCGATGCTTCCTCCTCCGCTGACTCCCGACTGCACCGCCGGCGTCATCGCCCGCTTTCTGAAGGCGCGCAGTGTCGACCGCATCTTCGCCCTGTGCGGCGGCCACATCATGCCGATCTGGATGCGTGCGGATGCCGAGGGCATTCGCATCATCGACGTGCGCGACGAGCGCGCCGCCGTTTACATGGCCCATGCCCATAGCGAGCTGACCGGCGGCCTCGGAGTGGCGCTGGTCACTGCCGGCCCCGGCATGACCAACGCGATGACCGGCATCGCCAACGCGCACGTGTCCCGCGCGCCGGTGCTGGTGCTCTCCGGCGGGCCGCCGCGCCCGCAGGAAAACCGCGGCGGTCTTCAGGATCTGCCCCACGCCGACATGGCGCGTCCAATCACCCGTTATGCGCGCACGGTGCGCGAACCCGCACTGGTGCTGCAAGAACTGGACGAAGCGGTTTCGCGCGCCTTCGGTCAGGGCGGTGAGCCGGGACCGGTCTATCTGGACTTTCCGACCGACACGCTGCGCGCGGAGGTGCCGAAGCCGCTGCAGCTCGAAGAACACTTCCGGGTGAAACCGAAGCCGGTGCTGCTGCCCAACGACAACGACGTGTCGGCAGCGGTGGAACTGCTGTGGTCGGCGAGGCGCCCGCTGGTGATCAGCGGTCGCGGCGCGCGCGGTGCGGCGCGGGAGTTGCGCGCGCTTCTGGACGCGCTTGGCGCGCCTTATCTCGACACCGGCGAAAGCAAGGGACTCATTGCCGAAGATCATCCAAGCGTGGTCGCTGCAATGCGTGGCGCGGTGATGGGCCAGGCCGACGTGGTGGTGACCGTCGGCCGGCGGCTGGATTTCCAGCTTGCCTACGGTTCGCCGGCGGTGTTCGGCGAGGCGAAGTTTCTGCGCATCGGCGATGTGCCCTCGGAGATCCGCGACAACCGGCGCGGCGCCGTCGAGCTTTTCGCGCAGCCGGCGGCGGCGCTGGCCGCCATCGTGCGCAAGGCGGGCGGCCGCGCGCCCTCGGTCGACCGCGCCTGGGCCGATGGCCTGCGCGAGAGGCATCTGGAGCGCGCGCAGAAGCTCAAGGCCTCGATGAGCACCGCCGCCTCGGACGGTGAAGGACGCATTCATCCGAACCGGCTGCTCGCCGAGCTGCAGGCGCAGCTCAAGCCCGATGCGGTCATCATCGCCGACGGCGGCGATTTCCTCAGCTTCGCGCGCGTCGGTCTCGCCTGCTCGGTCTACCTCGATCCCGGCTCGCTCGGTTGCATCGGCATCGGTACGCCGTTCGGCGTGGCCGCCAGCCTGGCGCTCCCCGACAGGCAGGTGGTGGTCGCCACCGGCGACGGGGCGTTCGGCTTCAATGCGATGGAGATCGACACAGCGGTGCGTCACAAGGCGCCGGTGCTGATCGTGGTGGCCAACAACGGCGCCTGGCAGATCGAGGTGCACGACCAGAGCGACACCCACGGCAAGGTCGTCGGGACAAAGCTGCAGTTTTCCGATCACGCGCAGATGGCGCGCGCCTTCGGCATGCACGCCGAGCGGGTGGAAAGGGCGGAGGACCTGAAGGGCGCGATTGCGCGCGCGCTGGACAATCGTCCCGCGCTGCTCGATGTCGTTGTGTCGCCCGAGGCGCGCTCCTCCGACGGCAAATCGGGGTTGGCGTGGGTGCCCGATCTGCAGCCGCTCGCCGCGTGGGACGACGCGGAGCGCAGCTGGCGAAGCGCGGTCCGTCATCGCTGAGGCAGGCGGTCAGAACACGCACCTCGAGAAAAGGCGAAAGGGAAGTCTGCAGGACATCGCCAGCACGTACCACCACGGCGATGCCGATTTGCGCCGCATTGTTCCGCTTTGGTTGATCTTGCGCGCGGATGGTTTTACACCGCCAGGACGCGTTCGAGGGCGACGCCGCGCACGTCCATCTCGTACTCGAGTTCGACGATCGGCGGGCTGCAGTAGTGCCAGGTCACACCGGGGCCGTTTCCGGTGCGCGGCAGTATCTCCTCCCGGAGCACGCCATGGATGTCGTGCACCGAGTACACCTGCACTGCGGTCGCGTCGCCCCACGATGCGCCGAGCCCCGCGAGACGCTCTTCCATCTTGCCGAGCACGAAGCGCACTTTTTGCCTAAGGCCCGCGGGCGTGACGTCGCCGCGCGCCACGATGTCCTCGGGGAAGCGGCCGCCTTCGGGCCATTCGCCGCTGCCCGCCGCGACGAAGTTGACCGCGGCGGCCGCGGGCACGCTGTAGCAGAACGCGTAGAAGCAGGGTTCGGCCGGCGGGGCAATCCGCGGCGCGACGTTGGAGCGCGCCACGGGGTTCAGGCCGTCGCGAAACAGGTTCCACTTGGTCAGGACGCCGACATAGCCTTCGTTGAAGGTCCGGAATCCGGCCATGGTGAGCGGCTGCGGCGAGCGCAGCTCGGCTGCGCAGAGCGCAGTGCGCGGCCTGCCGAGTGCCGCGAGATGCGCTTCGATGGCGGCGAAGCCGTGCAGCAGGGGAAGCGGGCGCGCGAAACGGACCCGCTCGATGGCGTGACCTTCCAGCGCCTTCACCCCTTGGGAGTAGGCAAAGCCGCCTTTGAGAAACGCGAAACCGCCATCTGGAAACGGGATCAACTGCGCCATTGCGCCTCCACGGATGCGCGCCGGCGATCTGGTCGTGCCGGCGCTCGGTGCCGAATGCACCGCAGTCTGGAGCAAAATAGCGCTCCGTGGAAGCTCGCGATGGAGACCGCAACGACATGAAGACTACCCTTGTACCCGGCCTTGCGTTGCTGCTCGCCGCCGGCCCCGCGCTGGCGCTCGACGTCGAGGCCTACATCGATGGGCCGTTGCTCAAGCGCGAGCGGGTCATCGAGTTCGTCGGGAAACGGATCGGCGGGGCCGTGGCCAGGATGCCGGGCCTGGAAGAAGGCGGCCGTCATCGTCTGTTTGTCCGCGTGATCTCCGAGCGCACGGGACCCGGCAGCCGGTTCTCGTCGCTGGTGGACATCGAGTTGCAACGGCAGGTGATCGAGCAGGACACCGGCAACATCTATTGGGCGATGCTGCGCTCCGGGACCGCGTGGGGCAGCGTTCCCTCCGAGACGGAGTTGTGGCAGTGGATCGCCGATTTGATCGAGCAGAAGGTCAACCTCTGGCCCGCGCACTGAAGGGTCCGGAAGGCATCGGCACATGCGCCCCCCCTTGCTGCGTGTAGCCATCGCCGGGCTGGGTGCGGTCGGCAAGGTGGTCGCGCGCAAGCTCGACGCAGGCATGCCGGGGTTGACGCTGAGCGCGGTTGCGGTGCGCGATGCGCGGCTCGCCGAGCGCTTCATCCAGACCTTGTCGCGGCGCCCGCCCGTCGTCGCGCTGGAGGCACTCGCGCAGTGCGCCGATATCGTGGTGGAGTGCGCACCAGCGCAGCTGCTCGCGCGGATTGCGGAACCGACCCTGGCGGCGGGAAAGAAGGTGGTGGTGCTGTCGGCGGGTGCGCTGCTCGCCAATCCGCAGCTCGAGCGCATCGCTGCACGCAACGGCGGGCAGATCCTGGTGCCGACTGGGGCGCTGATCGGGCTCGACGCGGTGCTTGCCGCCGCCGAAGGCCAAATTCACACGGTGCGCCTGGTCACGCGCAAACCGCCGAAGAGTCTCGAAGGCGCGCCCATGCTCGTCGAGAAGGGCGTCGACCTGTCGGATCTTCAGGCGCCCCTCAAGGTGTTCTCGGGCAGCGCGCGCGAGGCGGCGACCGGTTTCCCGGCCAATCTCAACGTGGCGGCGGCGCTCGCGCTCGCCGGAATCGGTCCCGAGAGGACCGAAGTGGAGGTCTGGGCCGACCCGGCGGTCACGCGCAACACCCACCACCTCGAGGTCGAGTCGGATGCGGCCCGCTTCAGCATGACCATCGAGAACATTCCCTCCGAGAATCCGAAGACGGGGCGCATCACGGCACAAAGCGTGGTTGCCTTGCTGCGCAAGCTGACCGCGCCGGTTCGCATCGGCACTTGACCGGACGCGCGCTCAGGCGATCGCGCCGCCGGGATGGCGGTCCTTGTTCTGGCGCTCGAACATCCAGCCAGGATATTCGGCCGGGAGTCGGCTCACTGCGTCGAGCGTCTGCAATTCGGATTGCGACAAGCGCAGGTCGGCTGCGGCGATATTGTCGGCAAGCTGGGCCTGCGTCTTGGCGCCGATGATCACGCTCGCCACGGCCGGCTGCTGCAGCAGCCACGCCAGCGCCACGCGGGCTACCGACACGCCGTGCGCCTGCGCGATCGGGCGCATGGCCTGCACGCACTTGAACGCGCGCTGCCGGTCCACGGGCGGGAAGTCGAAGGTCGTGCGCCGCGCATCGGGCGGGCCTTCGGCGCCTTCGGCGAACTTGCCCGAGAGCAGCCCGCCTGCCAGCGGGCTCCATACCAGAATCCCGAGCCCCTGATCGAGCGCGAGCGGCACGATCTCGCGTTCGATGTCGCGCCCGGCCAGCGAATAGTAGGCCTGGATGCTCTCGAAACGGCTCCAGCCGCGCCGATCGGAAATGGCCAGCGCCTTCATGATCTGCCAGGCCGCATGGTTGCTCACGCCGAGGTAGCGCACCTTGCCGGAGCGGACCAGATCTTCCAGTGCCCGCAGCGTCTCTTCCAGCGGCGTCAGCAGATCCTGGCCGTGGATCTGGTACAGATCGATGTGATCGACCTGCAGCCGGCGCAGACTGGCTTCCGCCGCATCCATGATGTGAGCGCGCGACAGGCCGACCTGGTTGGGGCCGGGTCCCATTCGGATCCGGACTTTGGTGGCGATGACCAGCTCGTCTCGCGGCAGCCCGAGACTTTTCAACGCCTGTCCGAGCAGTGCCTCCGAGTCGCCCTCCGAGTAGACATTCGCCGTGTCGATGAAATTGATGCCGGCATCGAACGCAGCCCTGACCTGGGCTTCGACTTCGGCAAGGCCGAGCTGGCCGATCGGCCGCCAGCGACCCTTGCCGCCGTAGGTCATGGTGCCGAGGCAGATTTCGGAAACGAACAGGCCGGTGCGGCCGAGCACGCGATAGCGCATGAAACCTCCGGTGATGGACTGTCTTGCGTTTGCCGCTCTTGCTTGGTTCTCGCTCCTCCCCGCTTGTGAACAGAGGCGCGGTGCAGCGCAGACCCCGTGTTTGGTTTCTCTTTATAGCGCCTTCCGAAAAGTGAGGTTGATCCGGCAGCGCCCGGTGAGTGGATCCACGCCGTCGGGCAGCCTGTCCACACCGTGGAAGAAGAGCCGCGCCGGCCCGCCCCACACGGCGACATCGCCGCTGGCCATCCACACGGGGCGGGGGCGGATGGTGCGGCGCGGTCCGCCGAACAGGAACCGCGCGGGCAGGCCGAGCGATACCGACACGATGGGAGCGGAGAAGTCGCGCTCGTTGCGATCCTGGTGCAGAGTGAGGCGCGTGCCGGGCTCGTAGCGATTGATCAGGCAGGCATCGGGAGCGAAGCCCGGAAACCCGCCGCACGCGGCGGCGCGCACGGCCAGGTCGCGCAACAGCTCCGGCATTGCGGGCCACGGCAAGCCGGTCTCCGGGTCGTATGCGACGTAACGGTAGCCGCTTCGATCGGTCACCCATCCGGCGTGGCCGCAGTTGGTCATCGCTACCGACATGCGGTTTCCGCCCGGCGTGACCATGTGGCGGAACGGCGCCTGTGCGGCAATCTCTCCCACCGCGCGCACCAGTGCGGGCGCCGCCTCCGCCGCGAAGCGGCGCAACACGATCGCTCCCGCGCAGAGTCGTTCGATACCCCGGCCGCCCTGGGCTGCGGTCAACGAGTCGCCGGTGGGCGCGCCGCGCGAGGCTCTCATGCCGCGTCGTGGAAGATGCACCTTCTCGTTCGGGGCTGCCTGCCGGGCGATCGCGGGCGGCGTCTCGGCCGTACTTCGCTGGCGCAACGCAGTGCTCATCGCCGTTCGCGTTCGAGCAGTGCTCGCTTGCGCTCCACGCCCCAGCGATAACCGGCGAGCGCGCCGTCGTTGCGCACCACCCGATGACACGGAATGGCCACGGCGAGCGGGTTCGCGGCACAGGCCCGAGCGACCGCGCGCGCGGCACGCGGCGCACCGACGCGCCTGGCGATTTCGGCGTAGGTGGCGGTGGCGCCGGGCGGGATCTTGCGCAGCGCCTGCCATACCCGCTGCTGGAACGCGGTGCCCCGCACGTCCAGCGGCAGATCGAGACCGATGCGCGGCGCTTCGACGAAACCGATCACCCGGGCGACCCATTGTTCGAAGTCGCGATCGCCGCCGGCCAGTTGCGCTCTGGGGAAGCGTGCCTGCAGATCGCGTACCAGCGGCTCCGGATCGCCGCCGAGCAGGATCGCACACACGCCTTTCTCGGTGGCGGCGACGAGAATGGCACCGAGAGAGCATTCGCCGACGGCGAAACGGATGCAAGTCCCTGCTCCACCGGCGCGAAAGCGCGACGGAGTCATGCCCAGCACCTCGGCGCAGGCGGCATAGAAGCGCCCGCTGGAGTTGAACCCGGCTGCGTAGATCGCCTCGGTCACGGTTTCGCTGCGCGGCAGTTGCGCGCGCGCACGCTGCGCCCGCTGCGCGTTCGCGTAAGCCTTGGGTGTCAGCCCGGTGAGGGCCTTGAACACGCGATGGAAATGGAACCGACTCATGCCCGCGGCCGCGGCCAGCGCCTGGAGCCGGGGCGGCTCTTCGGAGGCCTGGATCAGGCGGCAGGCCGCCGTGACCGCCGCCGCGTGCTGCTCGGCCAGTGCCGGCTGATCGGGGCGGCAGCGCTTGCAAGGGCGCAGGCCCGCCTGCTCGGCCTGCGCGCGCGTGGGATAAAAGCTCACGTTCTCCCGCCGCGGCAGTCGTGCGGCGCACGAAGGGCGGCAGTACACGCCGGTGGTAGTCACACCATAGTAGAACAGGCCGTCCGCGCTGGCGTCACGGCGCCGCACCGCCGCCCAGCGCTCGCTGTCGGTCGACAAACGCTCTGGGTCCGTGGTGGTATTCGTGGCCGGAAAATTCATCATCTGCTCCTTTGTCCTGGCGCGGCCGGTCGGCCGGCGTCGACGCCCATTGTGCGGATTTCGCGGAGGGAGCCACTCCGCTTCTTGCTCTCGAATTTCGCTACGGGCCTTCGCGGATCGCCTCGACCGAGATGCTCAGGCGCACTTCGTCGCTGATCATCGTGAGGTACTCGTCCAGGCCGAATTCGGCACGGTTCAGGGTCGCGTGAAGGTCGCCGCCGCACACGAAGCGTTTGAGCGCCAGGATCTTGACCTCCTTGCACACGAACCGCTCGGCGCTGAGGCGCAGCGGCCGGGTCACCCCTCGCAGCGTCAATTCGCCCTCGAACTCGGTCGGTACTCCGTCGTGGAACTGCACGGCCCGTGCGGAGAAGCGGGCACTCCTGTGGCGCGCCACATCGAAGAACAGCTCGCCGCTCAACGTCGCATCGAGCTTCTTGACGCCGGTGTCCAGAGTGCGCAGATCGATCTCCACCGCGACCTCGGCGCTTTGCCGCTCGGCATCGAGCGTTGCTGTTCCCTTCGCCCCTCCCACCCGGCCGCGGACCGAGGATACACCGGTGTGCAGCACCGCGAAGTGCACGAAGGTGTGGTCGGGATCGATCCGGTAACGCTCGACCGCAGCCGATGCGGTGCACCAGGCCGCCGCCGTCAGACAAAAGACCACGCTGCCTTGGATGCGGCGCAGACGCCGCGGATCAGCGAGCCCGGGGGCAGCTTCGATCATCGCCGGAATCGAGTCGTGCCGCGCGCGCTCAGCGGACCAGATCGCGATAGGCGTGCCAAGTGGCGTGTCCCAGCAGCGGCAGCACGATGACCAGGCCGAACAGGAACGTGGCGAAGCCGACCGCCGTGAGCAGCGCAATGATCGCGGCCCACAGCAGCATGGCCGAGGGATTCGCGCCGACCGCGCGCAGGCTGGTGAGCACGGCCTCGCTGGTGCCCGAGCCGCGGTCGAACAGCATCGGCGCCGAGACACAAGAGAGGACAAACGCCACCGCGGCGAATACCGCGCCGGTGCTCAGGTAGGTCGCCACGAAGCCGTAATGCTGCCAGTCGACGATGGTCTGGTAGAACGTCTCCCGCACCGAAGGCAGGGTGCCGCCGAATGCCTGCACGAACAGCAGTCTGGATGTCGCCACCCAGGCGATCGCCAGGACCGCGAGGATCAGGCCCAGCCGCGCCAGCGATCTCGCGTTCCTCAGCGCGCCTTCGAGCGCCGCGTCGAACGTTGCCGGCCGTCCCTCGGCACGCAGGCGCGACAACTCATAGAACGCCGCGGCGAATACCGGACCCACCAGCAGGAAGCCAGACACCGCCGCGGCCAGCAGGTCGATCTGCGTGCTGCACAACAGGAGGATCAGCCATCCGAGAGACACGAACAGCAGGCCGTGTGCGATGCTCGGTCCGGGATTGGCGGTGAGATCGCTCCAGCCGAGCTTGAGCCAGCGCAGGGGCCGCGACGTTTGCACGCGGGCCACCGGCCGCAATCCAGGTGCATGCGAGAACGCAGGAATGGGCTTGTCCATGATTGTTTCCCCTCGGCTGGCATGCGCCGGCCCGTACCGATTCGGCTGGCGCCAAGTTTAGTCGTTTGACGGCGGCTCGTGCCAGGAAATTCCTTCACTGCCCCGGCGTGCGGGATCAGACCGCGACGGTCAGTGCCGGGTCGAACAGGGCGTTCTCGTATTTCACCCACGTCGCCACCGCCCCGCTGCGCGCCTGCGGCCAGTTGGAAGTGCGGTATCCCATCGGATTGGCGACGATGCGCGTGCCGTTCACCCGGTAGTCGAAGCTGTCGTGGGTGTGACCGTGGATCCACAGGTCGGAGCGGCCCAGCAAGCGCGTAAGGTCGGAGACGAACGCCGCACTGCTGAGGTGAGCGGCCCAGCGCGGATGCACGCTCGCGGGATGCGGAGCGTGGTGCGTGACGACCACGGTCTTGCCGCGGAATGCACGGGCGAGGCACTCCTCGAGAAACGCCACGGCCGCGCGATGCAGTGTGATGCTGCGCTCGGGCGTGAAAAGCGTGTGCCGGTCCCAGCGGATGGCGCGAAAGTCCACGACGTACTTCAACGATTCGGCCAGCGCTGCCTCCTTCTGCTGCCGTCCGAAAAGCTCGAAGTCGGTCCACAACGTCGCGCCGATGAAGCGCACGTCGCCCACAACGAGTTGCGCATTGTCTAGCAGGCGCACGTTGGGACTGCGCTTCGCGCGCGCCCTTAACGCCGCGGCGACGGCGGGCAGCTCCGCCTCGTAATATTCGTGGTTGCCGGGGACGTAGATGACCGTGCGGTCGGAGAACGCTCGTTCGGCCCAGTCGATCGCCCGCGTGCCGTTGTCGATGTCTCCCGCCAGCACGACGACCTCGGCGTCGGCTTCCGGCGGTTCGAACGGCGGATGCCGGTCGGAAAACTCCAGGTGCAGGTCGGAAAGAACGCGGATCCTCATCGCGCTAGGCGCGCGAGCCGCCGTTCCACGCGAGCAGGTTCAAAAATTCCCGGCGAGTCTTCGGGCCGTAGGTGAGATAGTGCGGCTCGGGCCGCTCGAGATAGGCGAGGCGCTCGCGGGCGATTCGGTCCGTCCGGGTGCGCATCTTCACTTCCTCGGCGCTGATCCGGTACGGCCGGGTGGCGTTCAGGCCGAAGATCTTGGCGCGCAGTTGCGGCGTGATCTGCGGATAGCCGTAGGCCGCGCGAAACTGCTCGGAGATCTGGAACGCGCGGAAGGCCTGAATCTGGTCCTGCGGCGAGCCGTACCAGATCGAGTCCGTTCCCCACAGGACGTTGTTCTCTCCGCAGTACTTGAGCAGCTTGCCGAGCACGTGCGCGGCCTGTTCGGGTTCACGCATCAGGAAGCGCCACGTGCTGCCCAGCTCGGCGTAGACGTTGCTGTTCGGCGGGACTTCGTTCTCGATCAGGGAACGGATGAGCGTGTCGACGCCGTCGCCAGAGCCATTGCCCACGTACGGTCCCTCGCGGTGACCGGTGACAAATCCCGAGTGGTAGACGAGAAAGCTCACGTCGGGAAAGCGCTTCGCCACCACCCCGATGTCCGAGCACTGGCTGTGCTCGTAGGAGCGCCTGCCGAACGGCAGGCCCTTGTGAATGCAGATGACCTTGACGCCGAGCGCGCGCGCCTTCTCGATGAAGCGCATGCCGACATCGTCCGAAAGAAAATAGCCTCTGCCGTCCGGGCCCCATTGCGTGTACGTCTTCCAGGCGCAGACGTCCCAGCGTGACTTCAGCTCGTCCATCGATTCGAGGTCGCCCGGCTGGTTCGGATTGACTCGCCCGTGGAGCATCAGTCGGTGCATGCCTTCCATGCGGTCCACGATGCGACGCACCGCGTCGGCGGCCTGGATGGTGACCGGCTCGGCGTCGCGCCGCGAGGGCACGAACGACAGCACCATCATGTCCGTGTCGCTGTCGAGGAAAACGTCCTTGACGAATTCGTCGGGCCCGAGACAGGCGAGATGGCTGCGCGGACCCGGCCTGTCGGCCAGCGCGCATGCGGCCTTGGGCGCCCACTTGAAGGCTTCGGGCGGTGCGCTCTTGACCCACGCCCCGCTCGGGTCGACAAAATGTCCCTGAACATCGAAGATGAATTCGTCGCCGTCGAGTCTGGCTTGTGCGAGCCGGGGTTCCAGCGCGGCTTCGGTTTCCAATTCGAAGAAGCCGCCGCACCTTCCCGCGCGGGCTTGGGCGGCGTTGAACGCGAGCAGCGTGCTCGCAACTCCGCAGGCGGAAACGAGAAAGTCGCGCCGGTTCATCCCCAGGCGCTTTGCGTTGCGCGTGGCCGCCTCGTGCGCCAGCGCCTTGGCGGCGCGCTGGACGGGCGCCAGCGGAACCGGCTCGAACTCGCCGTTCGAGGTCGCGTCGAGCTTGATCGGCAGGCGCCGTCCTTCGGGATCGATCCGGTGTCGCACGAACCCAGTATAGTCCCGTTCCCGGGGAAGCGGCCGGCAACGGCGGATTCGATTCACGGCTTCGCGTCGGGCCCGATGGGATCGTGGCGAACGGGGAGGATTGCCGGATTCAGAACGCGGATCGGATGGCCGTCGAGAAACGCCAGGACATTCTCGATCGATTCGCGATAGAACTGATCGTAGACCTCGCGCGTGCAATAGCCTTGGTGGGGCGTGAGCACCGTGTTCGGCAGGCGCAGCAACGGGTGGTCGGCGGGCAGCGGTTCGCGGTCGTAGACGTCGAGGGCGGCGATCAGCAGTCCCGCGCGCAGCCGTTCGATCAGCGCGGCTTCGTCGACCAGCGGACCGCGCGAAGTGTTGACCAGGATCGCGCCGGGTTTCATGCACGCCAGCTCGGCGGCGCCCAGCAAACCGCGAGTACGTTCCGAAAGCACGACGTGCAGGGAGACGACATCGGACTGCTCCAGGAGCGCAGCCTTGTCGACCGGCTGCGCGCCGGAAGCAACGGCTCTTTCGGTCGTGAGGTTGTGGCTCCAGGCGAGCACGCGCATGCCGAGCGCCTGGCCGTAGCGGGCCATGCGTGATCCGATCTTGCCCAGGCCGATCACGCCCAGCGTTCTGCCCTCCAACACGAAGCCCGCGGGCAATCCACGCTGAAAACGGCCTTCGCGCATGGAGGCGTCTGCCGCGGGGATGAAGCGCGCGGCGGCGAGCAGCAGGCCCAGCGCCAGCTCGGCGGTCGCGGCGCTCGCACGTTCGCCGCCGGTATGACACACCACGATGCCGCGCGCGGTGCAGGCTTCGACATCCAGCGTCCAGCTGCGCGCGCCGGTGAGCGCGATCATGCGCAGCCGCGGCAGGCGATCGATCAGCGCCTTGGGAAACGCGGTGCGCTCGCGCATCGCCATCAGGATGTCGAATCCGGCCAGCGCGCTTGCGACGGCTTCCGGTCCATCGAGCGCGCGCTCGAAGAAGACGACTTCGCCGCGGCTGTGCAATCGCGACCAGTCGGCGCTGTGCCGGGCGACGCCTTGCCAGTCGTCCAGTACAGCGATGCGCGTCATGTACCGCTGGCTGGCCGAGGAGCGCCGCGCGAGGCGCCGCAATCTCCGGGTGCGTACGTTTTCCGCTTCACCGCCCGGCAATCTGTCCACGCAGCGCGGCGAAGGCCTCGTCCACGATCGCGAGCGTGCGATCCACGTCGGCATCGGTATGCGCGATCGAGATATAGAACTTCTCGTTCGGATTCACCAGCAGCCCGCGTTTGATCAGCTCGATCGACCAGCGCCAGCCCAGCTCCTTGTCCGCCGTGGTGAGATCCAGCCAGGTGCGCAACGGCTTGCGCGCGGTGAAGCGCACGCCCCATACGGCATTTTCGCCCGGCGCCTGCACAGCGAAGCCGTGGCGCTCCCCGGCTTGCACCATGCCGGAGCGCAGCCGCGCGCCGATGCGCTCCAGGTGCTGGTAGACGCCCGGCTGCGAAAGGACGTCGAGCGCCGCCAGGCCGGCGACGGCGCACACCGGGTTGCCGTTCAGCGTGTTGGTCGCCCAGACGACTTCGGCCTTCGGCCGGTTGCGCGCGTCCAGCACCGACATGATCTCGGCGCTGCCCGCGATGGCGGCCATCGGGAAGCCGCCGCTGATCGCCTTGCCGTAGCAGGCGAGGTCGGGAATCACGCCGTAGCGCTCCTGCGCCCCGCCCCAGGCGATGCGAAATCCGGTGACGATCTCGTCGAAGATCATGACGATGCGGTGCTTGCGGGTGACGTCGCGGATGGCCTGCAGAAACCCGGGCTCGGGCAGCAGCACGCGCTGCAAAGGTTCGATAATCACCGCCGCGAGATCGGCCGCATGGCGCTCGATCATCTGCACGGCGCGTTCGGTTTCGTTGAAGGGTGTGACCAGCACGGTCTGCCCGGTTTCGGGCGGCACACCCACGGAATCCGGAAGCGCACGCGGATAGTCCGACGCCGTGCCCGGCACGGTGCCCCACAGCCCGTAGTCGTGCATGCCGTGCCACGCACCCTCGAACTTCAGCACCTGGTTGCGCCGGGTCCAGGCGCGCGCGATGCGCAGAGCGTAGAACGTCGCTTCGGTTCCGGAACCTGTGTAATGCACGACTTCTGCGCAGGGAATCGCATCGACCAGGCGTTTGGCGAGCTGGATTTCCGGCTCGTTGAGAAAGAAATAGGTCGTGCCTTTGGGCAGTTGCGCCTGCACCGCCTGCGTGATGGCCGGATGGCCATGGCCCAGCAGCGCCGGACCGGAACTCAGGTGGTAGTCGATGTACTCGCGCCCGGCGACGTCCCACACGCGGCTGCCCTGACCGCGTGCCACGACCAGGTTCAGTTCGGGCGGCAGGACGAAAAGCCCGGTGCCGCCGCCGGCGAGATAGCGGCCAGCCTGGTCGAGCAGCTCAGCCTGACGTTGTGCGGGGGTGAGGAGGTTGTCCATGGGATCGATCCGTTGGCGTGACGAGTTTGAATCGGCGAGCAGCAGCGCGATTTTGCCTGCGGTGCCGCTTTTGCGCCATCCGCCGGCCGCGCCGTGGTAGGCTGTGCCTGCGTTTCACGATCCGATCCTTGCAAGGAACCCAGCGTAATGAACATGCTCTTCAGCCGCTTGGCCGGCGGCTTTCTGGCGCGCCGCGCGCGCGTGCTGACCGTTTGCTCGACGTTCGCCCTCGCGCTGCCAGCGCTCGCCGATGACTCCGTGCTCGCCTGGTCCTCGAATCTGAAAAACCTCAGCGCAAAGGACGGCCGCACGCTGTTCGCGATTGCGCACGATCTGTTTCCCAGACAGTCGTTCAGCGACGCGCGCTACACGGCCTGCATCGATGCCTTCGACGACGCCGCCGCCGACCCGGCGGAAAAGGCCGCAGCCGAGGAGGCGATGAGCCTCGTCGTGGGCGCAGCCCGGCGCATGGGCTACCACAGTTACGAGGACATCGCCGACGAGCAGGAGCGGCTGCGAATGGCCCGGATGCTGGCCGAAGGCCGCTGGATGCGCAGATTCAAGAAGGGCATGGAGGAGTGCCTGAACGCACAGCCACAGGCGCAGTGAGCGATGCGTTCGCGAAGTGAGCATGCGCCCGCCGAACTCGGCGGCGGGCCCGGTTCGCTGACGCACGGCACGGAGTCGGCTTACGCCTGGGCACGGCTGGTGGCGGCCGTGCTGGTGTGCACGATCGGCGGGGTGGGCATGTGGTCGGTCGTCGTCGCCCTGCCGGCGGTGCAGGCGGAGTTCGGCGTTGCGCGCGGCGATGCCTCGCTGCCTTACACGATCACGATGATCGGCTTCGGCGTGGGCGGCATCCTCATGGGCCGGCTGTCCGATCGCCACGGAATCATGCTGCCGGTCGTGCTGGGTACCTGCGCGCTGGCGCTGGGCTACGTTCTGGCCAGCCGGGCGGCCACGCTGGGGCAGTATGCGGCCGCTCAGGGATTGCTGATCGGATTCGGCAGCTCGGCGACGTTCGCGCCCCTGATGGCGGATACCTCGTTGTGGTTCACGCGGCGCCGGGGCATCGCGGTGGCGATCTTCGCCAGCGGCAGCTACCTCGCGGGCACGGTGTGGCCGCCGGTGGTCCAGCACTTCATCGACGCCGCCGGATGGCGCCAGACCCTGATGGGCATCGCCGTGTTCTGCGTGCTCAGCGTGCTGCCGATGTCGCTGGCGCTGCGCCGCCGCGCACCGGCGATCGGACACGGTTCGCACCACGCGCATCCCTTGTCCTGGCCGGCCCGGCCGCTCGGGCTGCCGGCCGGTTCGTTGCAGGCGTTGCTCATCATCGCCGGCGTCGCCTGTTGCGTGGCAATGTCGATGCCGCAGGTTCACGTCGTGGCCTACTGCACCGATCTCGGCTACGGCGCTGCGCGCGGCGCGCAGATGCTCTCGCTCATGCTCGGTTGCGGGATCGTGAGCCGGCTTGCCTTCGGCTGGATCTCGGATCGCATCGGCGGATTGCGCACTCTGCTGCTCGGTTCGGCGTTGCAGGGCATCGCGTTGCTGCTGTTCCTGCCGTTCGACGGGCTGGTGTCGCTCTACGTCATTTCGGCCATGTTCGGCCTGTTCCAGGGCGGCATCGTGCCCGCCTACGCCATCATCATCCGCGAATTCTTTCCACCGCGGGAAGCCGGCGTGCGCGTGGGCCTGGTGATCACCGCGACCCTGTTCGGCATGGCGTTCGGCGGCTGGTTCTCCGGCGCGATCTTCGATCTCACCGGTTCCTACGACGCCGCCTTCGTCAACGGCGTGCTGTGGAATCTGCTCAACCTGTCGATCGCGCTCTGGCTGTTGCGGCGCTCCGTCCGGCGTCTGGCCTACGCCTGATGCGCTGTTCGCTCGACCGTGTTTGGGCCCAAGAGCGGGCCTTCGACAAGAAATTCGATCCCGAGAAGCTCGTTTGGCTCGACGGATACGAACGGGCGCGCACGCCGGAATCCGCCGCCTGGGCAAGGCAACGGTGCGGCGACTGATCCGGCCGGATTCTTGCCGCGGGCCGGCGTGTGCCGCGATTGACCCTCGCCCCGTACAAGCGTATAAAGGCGCCGCAGGATTCAAGGCTGATAGCGCAGGTTTGTCGTTGCCGCGATTGCGGTAGTAGCCCTCAAATCACGTACTCTCCTCTTGAAGTTCCCGCATTTGCCGGGCGCAAGCCCTTTTTACTCCCAATATCAGAAGGAAGACGTAGATGGCGACAGGTACCGTGAAGTGGTTCAACGACGCGAAAGGTTTCGGATTCATTACTCCGGACGACGGCGGCAAGGACCTCTTCGCTCACTTCTCCGCGATTCAAGGCGACGGTTTCAAGACGCTCAAGGAAAACCAGAAGGTGAGCTACGACAAGACCAGCGGTCCCAAGGGCGATCAGGCCACCAACATCCGGCCGCTCTAGGACCCGTCGCTGGATTCGGTCTCGCGATCGGCGGGACCGATGAAGTCTTGAACGGAAAGCCCGGGCAGCCGGGCTTTCTGTTTTTTTTTGGCGCTCGCGGGCTGCCTCAATGCAGCCTGGGCTTTTTCAGGAAGTCGTTGCGGTCCGCGGAGCGCAGCCTCACCAAGAGGGAATGCCCCTGGCGCACGAGCGTCAAGGGAACCTCCACGCCCGCCGGACCCAGCGCCCACACCTTGCGGAACAGGTCGGCCAGACCGGTGAGGCGTTGCCCCGCGACTTCCGTCACGAGATCGCCTTGGCGCACGCCCGCGCGGTCGGCCGGCCCCCCTTCCGCTACACCGGCTACGACAAGCTGCCCGTTGGTCTCGGTCGTGTACATGCCCATCCACGGGCGCGGGCGGCGATCCGGCCTGCCCAGCGTGAGCATGTCCGGCAGGATCGGTTCCAGCAGATCGATCGGCACCATCATGTTGGCCTGCACGGCCTGACCGCCGATGACCTCTTGCACGAGCAGCGAGCCGATGCCGAGCAGCCTGCCTTCCATGCCGACCAGAGCGGTGCCGCCCCATTGCGGGTGAGCCGGCGCAGTGAACAGCGCTTCGTCGAGCACGTACTCCCAATACCCGGCGAACTCGCGTTTCTCGATCACCTTCGCTTTGAGCGCGTGAGCGCGCCCGCCTTGACCCATGACGATCACGTCGTCGCCCACCGCACAAGCGGCCGCCGAACCACGCGCAAGGGTGGGCAGCTTGAGCTCTCCGAGCGGTTGGATGAGACCGAACCCGGTCACCTGGTCATACGCCAGCGGATAACCGGGTACCACGTCTCCGGCGTTGGTGGTCAGCCAGATCGCATGCGCCTCGGCGATCAGATAACCGATCGTGAGCACGATGCCGTCCTCGCGGATCGCCACGCCGTTGCCGACGCGCTCCGTGCCCAGAATCGAGGCGGTGAAAGCATCCTCTGGAATCTCCGCGCGCACCAAAACCAGCGCGTTCAGCGCGGCTTCGAGATCGAAGCGCACGTCCTGCGGGTCCGGCTGCACCTCCCGGGGGAATGCCCAGTATCTCGATTCAGGCATGGCGGTCTTGCGATCGGGTTGACTGACCAACGAAGGGGCCGCGAACGACCTCCTCGTGCATGATGCGCGCAGCTTAGACGAAACCGCTCAGGACGTGAACAGCGCGCGGAGGATTCAGGTGGACAGCGGCCGCTCGCTCGCTCCGGTGAGCGCGGTGGCGAAGAAACGGTAGCCATTGCGACCGGCTTTCTTGGCGTGGTACATGGCGACGTCCGCATTGGCGATCAGCTCGGTCGAAGTCTTTCCGTCCGCGGGGTACACGCTGATACCGATGCTGCACGAAATCGTCAGCACGTGGCGCTCGATCTGAAACGGCCGGGCGAGCGCTTCGAGGATCTTGCGACCGATGAGGGCCGCGTCATCGGCGCTGCTCAGAGAGCCCAGCACCACGATGAACTCGTCGCCGCCGGCGCGGGCCACCGTGTCCTCGCCTCTCACGCAGTCGGTGAGGCGCTTCGCCACGGCTTTGAGCAGCTCGTCGCCCACGTGGTGGCCGCAGTTGTCGTTGACGGGCTTGAAATTGTCGAGATCCACGAACATCAGCGCACAGGGCTTGCCGCTGCGATCGCAACGCCGCATCGCCTGCTGCATCCGGTCCTCCAGAAGCAGGCGGTTGGGCAGTCCGGTCAGGCTGTCGTAGAGCGCGATGTTGCGCAGCTGCTCGTTGGCGGCCCGCAGTGCTTCGGCATGCCGCGCGGCGTGGGCGGCGAGCTGGGTATCGAAGGCGGAGATGACCAGCGTGACGAGGAGGATCGTCACCGTGGCCGCGGCGATCAGGCCTGCGAGCACGGGATTGCTGATGCCGGTCGCCGAACCTGCGGCGAGGCACACGCTGTCGGGCGCAAAGCGCGCGGCGGCCATCCCGGTGTAGTGCATCCCCGTGATCGCCATGCCCATGACCAGCGCGCTGCCGAGTTTGGCGAGAACGGCTCCCGCGGAATGCTTCTTGCGCAACTGGAAAGCGATCCACAGCGCCGCGAGAGAAGCGCCGATCGCGATCACCACCGAAGCGATGAACAGCACGGGGTGGTACTCGATCGGCGGCGACATGCGCATCGAGGCCATGCCGGTGTAGTGCATGCCCGAGATGCCGATGCCCATCAGGGCGGCACCCGCGGACAGATTGCCGCGGGTCATGGCCGGACGCCGAACCACGAACAGCGCGGTGCCGGACACCACGACGGCGATCAGCCACGAGAGCGTATTGAGCCAGCCGTCGTAGGCGATCGGGATGGGCAGATGGAATGCCAGCATGCCGATGAAATGCATCGACCAGATGCCGGTGCCCATCGAAAAGGCTCCGCCCAGCAGCCACAGCCAGGAACGGCGCCCGTGCGTCTGGCTGACCCGGCTGGCCAGATCGAGCGCGGTGTAAGACGCGACGACCGCAACCGCGAGTGAAAGGGCGACGAGCTTGAGATCGTAGACTCCGACCACGCCGGAGCTCCCGGTCGACTGTGCTGGCGTACGCTAGTGTCCGCCAATCGGGTAGACCGGCGCAACCTCCGGCGCCGCGGGGCACGCGCCGACGCGCTGCAACTGCCTGCTCGTCGCTCGGGCGATGACTCGCGCGGTCGGGGCGGCGGGCGGCTAGACCGGGCCGGGGCGCCGTCTCGAACGGACGCCGAGCGCGCTCGGCGTCCGTGCTCCGCTTCAGCGCTGGAGGATCACATCTGTCCGAAGCGCTTCTTGGCTGCCTCGATGCACTTCTGCCTTTCGGCTGCGGCGAGCGGCTCGCACTTCTTCAGCGCGGCGAGATACTCCTGCTCGCGCTGTGCGGCATCGCTGCCCGGAGTCGGCTGCGCCTGCGGTTGCTGCTGGCCGGCCTGTCCTTCCTGGCCCGCGAAGGCGAATCCGCTCAATGCGAACGCCAGAACGCCTGCGCTCAGTGTGGAAAGCAGTCTGCTGGTCGAGCATTCCCTAGCCATGGTTGTCCTCCTCGATTGATGAGTTGATGAATCGCCGCGTCCGACTCCAGTGACCCGCTCCCTGGACGCGCGTGGCAGCCTGTGCCGGCTGCTTCATGAACGGTTAGTCCGGGTCGAACGGGACAAGTTCGGAGAAAAAATGTCGCCACGCGGCGACGCGACACGGCGCGCGTTCGCGCACAATGCAAGTCAGTGGCTGATGGCGAACGCGGATTGGCGCAGCGTTTCGATCGCGCGCGCGAGCTGCGGATCGTCGTCTTCCGATGTCCGCTCCACCGCCAGATCGGGCACGATGCCCAGGCCCTCGATCAGGCGTCCTCCCGGGGTGCGATAGCGCGCGGCGGTGAGCTTGATCGCCGCGCCGCGGACCAGCGGCAGCACGAGCTGGATCGATCCCTTTCCGAAGGTTCGCGTGCCGATCACGCGCGCGCGCCCGTGATCCTGCAGTGCGCCGGCCACGATCTCGGCGGCGGAGGCCGACTGTTCGTTCACCAGCACCGCGACGGGCATCTCCTGCAGCGCGGCGAGGAGCTCCGGCTCCGCGGCGCGCGCATGGCGCCGGGCGTCGGCGAACAGTTGCATGCGAGACTGCGGTGAGGCGCTTTCTGTGGAGACGATCAGCGCGGCGTCCTTCAGGAACAGGCTGCACACCGCGACGGCGGCCCGCAGCGATCCGCCGGGGTTGTCGCGCAAGTCGAGCACCAGGCCCTTCAGCACACCATCGCCGCGCGACGCCGCCGCGAGCGCGGCCAGCGCTTCGTGCGGCGTCCGCTGGTTGAAGACCGAGATGCCGAGGTGGCCGTATCCCGCCTCGATCCGCGCGAACTCCACGCTGCGGCTCTGCACGATCGCGCGCTCGAGCGTGAGCGTGGCGGGTCGCGCCTGCCCCCGGCGCAGCACCGTGAGCACGATGCGGCTGCCGGGTTCGCCCCGCGCGCGCCCAATCGCCTGTTCGAGGGTCCAGGCCGCGACCGGCGCCGCGTCCAGATGCGTGATCGAGTCGCCCGCTCGCAGCCCCGCTCGAAACGCCGGCGTGTCCTCGAAGACGTCGACGATGCGCAAGACCCCCTCTTCCATGGCCACTTCGACGCCGATGCCGCCGAATACGCCGGCGGTGTCGCGCCGCAACTGATCGTACGTGGTCGCGTCGAAATATTCGGAGTGGGAATCCAGGCTCCTGACCATGCCGCGGATCGCGTTCTCGATCAGGGTGCGTTCGTCGACCGGTTCGGCGTATCGCGCCCGGATCTGCCGGAACGCCTCGACGAATTCCGTCGGCGCGACGTCGTGCGCCGGCTGCGCGCTCGCGCTGACCGGCAGGGCGAGCGCGCAAAGCACTGCGCCGAGCACCGGACGATATCCGGCGCCGCGCACCGCGGGCCGCGTGGCATCTCTCCAGCGAAAGGCAAAGCTCATGTCCGGCGAGAAGCAAGCCATACGCCCGGAGGATACCGGGGATCGCCCGCGGTCATCCAGCAATCGGCCTTCGCGCAGGGGCGGGCGTCGCACAGCGGCCCTTGTCCGCATTGGCACGGACGGCCGCCGGCCGGCGAGCGGTCTTGCGCCGTTCCCGGCGGAGCCACTTTCGCGTATCTTTGCGCCAACGCGAGAGGAGAGCCACGGATGAGCCGATTGAAGGAACTGGAGCGCTTCGGGCAGTCGGTCTGGATCGATTTCATTCGCCGCGAGTTGTTGACCGGCGGCGGACTGGAGAAGCTCGTGCGCGAGGACGGAGTCAAGGGACTGACTTCCAACCCGGCGATCTTCGAGAAGGCGATCGGGTCCGGCGCCGAATACCGGGCGGTGCTCGCGTCGCTGTCGCGGCTGGGCGAGACCAATCCGCAGCGGGTGTACGAGACCATCGCCATCGAAGACATCCGCATGGCCGCCGATCAGATGAGCCCCGTATTCCAGGCGACCGGCGGGCGCGACGGTTTCGTTTCGCTGGAGGTCTCTCCGAAGCTCGCTCACGACACGGCGGGCACGATCGCGGAGGCGCACCGGTTGTGGTCGGCGGTCGACCGCCCCAATCTGATGATCAAGGTGCCGGCGACTGCGGCCGGGATTCCCGCCATCGAACGGCTCATCGCCGACGGGCTGAACATCAACGTGACGCTGCTGTTCGCGGTGCCGATGTACGCCAGGGTTGTCGAAGCGTACCTCGCGGGCCTCGAGCAGCGCGCGGCCGCCGGCAAGCCGGTCGCCGGCGTGGCCAGCGTGGCGAGTTTCTTCGTGAGCCGCATCGATACCGCGATCGACGCGCAGCTTCAGGCGCGTTCCGATGCCGCGCGTTCCGACGCCGAACGCACACGGCTTCTTGCCTTGCGCGGCAAGGCGGCGATCGCCAACGCCAAGCTCGCCTATGCGCATTACAAAGCGGTGATGGCAGGGCAACGCTGGCGCGATCTCGCCCGGCGCGGCGCGCAGTCTCAGCGCTTGCTGTGGGCGAGCACCAGCACCAAGAACCCGGACTACCCGGATACCCTCTACGTGGACGAGCTGATCGGGCCCGATACGGTCAATACCATTCCGCCGGCCACGCTCGATGCCTTTCGCGATCACGGCAAGCCCGCGCCCACCCTGGAGCGCGACCTGGAGGGTGCGCGGTCGACCCTGGCCGCGATCGCGCAAGCCGGAGTTTCGCTCGACGCCGTGACCGCGCAGTTGCTCGATGAAGGCGTGAAGCTTTTCGCCGATGCGTTCGACCGGCTGCTCGACGCGGTGAACCGCGCGCGCCAGGCCGCCTGACGCCGGGCGTTGAGCAGGGAGACACAGAGGCGCAGAGAAAATAAAGAACACAGCCAACAAGAAACGACGAAGAATCGGTTTGCAGTCGCGCTTTCCGCGCGGCCGGAAGTTCCTGGCGAACCTGCAGCGCCACGTGCCTCTGTGGCGGATTGCAGGCGCGGTCAACCCCGCCGATGCCGCATCCTGACGCGCACACGATCACGATCGTGGCGGTCTTCGCGATCGTGTACCTCGGAATGATCCTGGGTGCCCTGCCGTTCCTTCAGCTCGACCGGACCGGAATCGCTCTGCTGGGCGCGATCGCGCTGGTGGGCAGCGAGGCGGTGGGGCTGGAGGAGGCCTGGGCGGCGATCCATGCCCCGACCCTGATCCTGCTCTTCGCCTTCATGGTGGTGTCCGCGCAACTGCGGCTTGGCGGCTTCTACACCTGGGTGACGCTCAGGATCGGCAAGCAGCGCGTGTCGCCCGCGCTGCTGCTCGGCACGCTGATCTTCGTGGTGGCGGGACTGTCCGCCGTGTTCAGCAACGACGTGATCTGCCTCGCGATGGCTCCGGTGCTGGTGGACGTGTGCCTTGCGCGCCGGCTCAATCCCGTCCCCTTCCTGCTCGCGCTCGCCTGTTCGGCGAACGTCGGCTCCGCCCTCACCCTGATCGGCAACCCTCAGAACATGCTGATCGGGGAAACGCTCAAGCTCGATTTCTTCGGCTACATCCGCGAGTCGGCGGTCCCGGTCGTCCTCGGCTTGCTGGTGACGTGGGGCATTATCACCGCCGGCGCGCGCGGGCGCTGGTACTTCCGAAGCTGGGAGATTGCCGAGGCGGTCCCCGAACTGCACCCCGACGCGCGACCCGAACTCGACCGCTGGCAGACCGCGAAGGGACTGGGTGTGGCGGCCGTCGTGTTCGCGATGTTCCTGGGCGCGCCGCTGCCGCGCGAAGTCGTGGCGCTGACCGCGGCCGGCGTGCTCCTCCTGTCGCGCAAGCTGCACTCGCGCAAGATGCTCGGCCTGGTGGACTGGCAGCTGCTGGTGCTGTTCATCGGGCTGTTCATCGTCAACCATGCGGTGCAGAAGACCGGACTGCCGAACGATGCGGTCGAGGCTCTGCGCACCGCCGGCATCCATCTCGATCAACCGGCCCCGCTCTTCGTGACCGCCTTCGCCCTGTCCAACATCGTATCCAATGTGCCGGCGGTGATGCTGCTGCTGCCCCTCGCCACGCACGAGATGGCCGGGGCGCTGCTCGCGCTGGCGAGCACGCTTGCCGGCAACCTGCTCATCGTGGGCAGCATCGCCAACATCATCGTGGTGGACGCGGCGCACCGGCGCAACATCGTCATCGACTGGAAACGCCACGCCATGGTCGGCGTTCCGGTGACGTTGGCGACCCTGACCATCGCCGCGCTCTGGTTTTTCATGCGGACGATCTGACAGGGACCGCGCCCGTCCGGGAGGAGCCGTGTTGACGTGAATGCGCCGCGAAGGCAAAGGAAGAAACGAGAATGTCCTTGTGCCCTCTTGGCGCTTTCGTGCCTTTGGTGGTGAGCAACACCCCTGGCCTGGCGGCAATCACCTCCGTCGCGAGGCAACACGGGTGCGTGTGGCCTCGCGGTGCTGGTGGATGATCAGCTCGCAAAGCAGGTCGAAGTCCTTGGTGTACGGACTGGTGCGGCGCATGGCGAGCGCGATGGTGCGGGCGGGCACCCGCACCGAGAACGGGCGCGCGATCAACCGGGTACCGTTCAGCACGCCGGCTTTCAGAACCATTTCCGGCAGCAGCGTCACTCCGAGCCCGCTTTCCACCATCTGCAGCAGCGTGTACAGGCTGGTGGCTTCGAGGCCGCCCTCGCGCCGCGACATCCGTCTTGCGCCGCAGGCTTCGATCGCGTGCTCGCGCAGGCAGTGCCCTTCCTCCAGCAAAAGGATGCGATTGGGCTCCACTTGCCGCACCGCCACCTCCCTGAGGCGCGCGAGCGCATCGTCCTCGCGCGCCACAAACCAGAACTCGTCGCTGAACAGCGTCCGCACCACCAGATCGCCGGTGTCGTAGGGCAGGGCGATCAGCGCGAAATCCAGATCGCCCGATTCGATCTGCTGCAGCAGCCGGTCGGTCAGATCCTCCCGCAGATAAAGCTGCAGCTTCGGATAGGCCGTTCGCGCAACGGGCAGGATGGCCGGCAGCAGGAAGGGCGCCACGGTCGGGATCACGCCCAGCCGCCGCAGCCCGCTCAGCGGTTGTCCGGCGCCGCGCGCGACCATCACGAGGTCTTCGGCCTGGGCCAGCAGCTTGCGCGCGCGCTCGACGACCTGCTCGCCGATCGCGGTCAGCCGCACCGAGCGCTTGTCGCGCTCGACCAGCGTCGTCCCGAGCAGGGTCTCCAGCTCCTTGATGCCGGCCGAAAGCGTGGACTGGGTCACGAACAGGCGTTCGGCCGCTCTGCGGAAATTCAGGGTTTCGGACAGCGCCACCAGATAGCGCAGCTGGCGGGGTGAGGGCAGGGCGTTGATCATGGGCGGCTGATCGGTCGGCACGATCATTGTAAACGGCAAATTTCGTTGGCACGATCAACGGCCGGGCCGCACACTGCGCGCCGAGTCATCCAACTCTAAACCAAGGAGCAAGCACGATGTTGACCGTAGGCGACCGCATTCCCGCATTCGACCTGCAGGCGGTGGTGTCCACCGAGCAGGACAAGGCCTTCACCCGGATCACGGACAAATCGGATCCGGGCAAGTGGAAGATCGTTTTCTTCTGGCCGAAAGACTTCACCTTCGTGTGCCCTACCGAGATCGCGGCGTTCGGCAGACTCAACGCCGAATTCAACGACCGCGACGCCGTCATCTACGGCGTGTCGACCGACAGCGAATACGTGCACCTGGCTTGGCGGCGCCAGCACCCGGATCTGAAGGACCTGCCGTTTCCGATGCTCTCCGACATCAAGCGCGAGCTGTCCGCCGCGTTCGGGGTGCTGGACAGGGCCGAAGGCGTGGCGCTGCGCGCGACCTTCATCGTCGATCCGCAGGGCGTGATCCGCTTCGTTTCGGTCAACGACCTCAATGTCGGGCGCAATCCGCAGGAAGTGCTGCGCGTGCTGGACGCCTTGCAGACCGACGAACTTTGCCCCTGCAACTGGCAGAAGGGCGAGGAAGTTCTGAAGGCGGCCTGATGTCGTTTAACTGGTGCGCCCGCGCAAGAGCGCTCGCCTTTTCGCGCGGAGATTCCAATGTCGATACAGATTTTGAAGGACAGGCTGCCTGAGTACGCCAGAGACCTGAAGCTCAATCTCGGCTCGCTGGCCGCCGAAACGGTGCTCACCGAGACCCAGAAAGCCGGGACCTTCGTCGCCACGGCGCTCGCCGCGCGCAACCCCGAGGTGATCGAGGCCGTGCTCGCCGAGTTCGGCACGAAGCTCGATCCCGCCGCGCTCGCTGCCGCCAGGGCCGCCGCGGCGATCATGGGCATGAACAACGTCTATTACCGCTTTCTCCACCTGGTGGAGGATGCCGAGTACTCGAAGCTGCCGGCCAGATTGCGCATGAACGTCATCGCCACGCCGGGAACCGCGCGCGTCGACTTCGAGTTGTGGTGCCTCGCCGTGTCGGCGGTGAACGCCTGCGGCCGATGCATCACCTCGCACGAGAAGGTCTTGCGCGAGGCGGGCATGACGCGCGAGCAGATCCAGGCTGCGGTGCGCATCGCTTCGGTCGTGCACGCAGTGGCGGCAACGCTCGACGCCGAGACGCTGGACAAAGGCCACGTGGCCGCGGCGGCGTGACGCGACGGTCTGGGCGCGAGGTGGTACGCGCTTTCAGCCGGATTCTCGATCCCCTGAAATGGAAGGGCCCACGAAGCAGCGCTTCGTGGGCCCCCTCCTCTCATGCCGCTTCTATGGCGGCGCTCCCCCTCCCCTGCGGGTTTCCCTTGCCACAGAGTGGCGGACTTTATGCCGGTTTCATCCGGGAGTCCAGTTCTTTTCCCTGATCCGCGAGAAATTCCTTCTTGACGTGCTGCGTGCTGTAGCCGTTGAACAGGTGCCCCAGCAGCCCCCGGCTGAGGTCGCTGGTGCCCATGTACCAGTCGGCAATCGGGTAGGTGAGGTTCATGTTGCGCTCCATCATGATCGGCTGGCTATGATGCGCCGCATGATGCCGGCGGATGGTATTGATCAGCGGACAATGGCGCACGAACCAGTTGTCCTCCACGTGACAGCACAAGTGAAAGGTCTCGTAATTCAGATAGTAGAGCGGGGTCAGCATCATCAGGATGTAGCCCGCATTGGCCGACCATAGATAGCCGACGGCAAGCGCGAACGGCAGCGTCAGCAGCATGAATACCAGCAACGCGTAGGGCGGAAACAGCACGATGCGCCATTCGCGGTTGGTGTCGTAAGTCATGCGCTGGGCGGTGAAGTACTGATGGTGCTGGTGCGTGTGACGATGAAAGACCGGCATCAGAATCCCGCCCAGGCCCCTGATCGGCCGGTGCATGGCGTTGCGATGCAACCACCATTCGTTCCAGTTGTAGAGGATCAGGACCGGGATCGCGAACAGCATCTCCCAGAGGGTCGGGGATTCGATGCGCGAGACGCAGAACGCGACGAGCGCCAGGCCGGGAACGAAGATCGACAGCAGGTGACCCCAGCCGTTGTACCACGGGGCGATCCGGGCCTTGTACTCTTCGCGAAACGCAGCCTGCTTTTCCGTCATCCTGCCGGTGGCCATGGCTGTGATCCCGGCGCGCGGGTGCACATGAGTTGGTATGGGGCCCGAAGCGAAGGCGGCTTTTATACGCCCGCGCGCCGCGTCGAGTCAAGGCGCAGCCGGTGCCGCAGTGGATGGTGCACTGCCTTCCCAGCCGCGCGGGCGACGGGCATCATGGGGCTGTCTTCAGCGGAGGTTCGGCGATGGGATTGCTCGTACTGGGACTCGCGGTCTTCTTTTCCGTGCACCTGATGTCCAGCTTCCGCGATGCGCGCGACACGCTCATTGCGCGCTATGGCGAGAAGCCCTACAAGGCCGGTTATGCGCTGCTCTCGGCCATCGGACTCGCGTTGATCGTCTGGGGCAAGATCCAGGCGGACCCGGTGCCGCTGTGGCAACCCCCGGCGTGGAGTCGTTCGCTGGCGTTGTGGCTGATGCCGCTGGCGTTCATCCTCCTCGTCGGAGCCTATGTGCCCAGCAACCTCAGGCGCCTGACCGCGCACCCGATGCTCTGGGCCGTGACGCTCTGGGCGGTATTGCATCTGCTGGCCAACGGCGATCTCGGCTCGGTCCTCCTGTTCGGCGCCTTTGCGCTCTACTCCTTGTATGCGATGTGGTCGCAGACCCAGCGCGGCGCGAAGCCGGGCGATACGGTGCGCCCGGTCTCCCGCGATATCGCGGTCGTGGCGCTGGGCTTGGCGGTGTACGGCGCGGCGCTCTACGGCCACCGGTGGCTTTCGGGCGTGACGCTGGTCTGAAGTTCGCGGTCCGTCGCATGCCTCGCGCAGATCCGCCCGTGGAGTCCCGCTCGTCGACTCCGCCGGCTCCGTTGCGGCGACTCGCGGCACTTTCGGTGCTGTGGCGTTTCGCGCGCCCGTACAGGGCGCGGATCGCGGGATTCGCGGTCGCGCTGATCGTGGCCGCCGGCGGCTTCCTGGTGATCGGCCAGGGGCTGAAGATCGTGGTCGATCGCGGCTTCGCCGGCGGGGATGCGCAGGCGCTGAACCATGCGCTGTTCTTGCTTCTGGCCGTGGTTGCGGTGATGGCCACCGCCACTTACGTCCGTTTCTATTTGATCTCGTGGCTGGGCGAGCGCGTGGTCGCGGACCTGCGCCGGGAGGTGTTCTCCCACATGCTGCGGCTGTCTCCCGGCTGGTACGAGCACACGCGCACTGGGGAAGTCATCTCGCGCCTGACCACCGATACCGCGCTGCTCGAGCAGGTGGTGGGTACCAGCGTGTCGATGGCGTTGCGCAACCTGCTGATGGGCACGGGCGCGCTCGTCATGCTGATGGTCACGAGCTGGAAGCTGACCGCGCTGGTGCTGCTGACCGTGCCCATCGTGATCGGACCGATCGTCCTGTTCGGGCGCCGCGTGCGCAGCCTCTCGCGCGCCAGCCAGGACCGCGTGGCCGACCTCGGCGCCTACGTGGACGAAGCGCTGCACGAGATCCGCACGGTCCAGGCCTATGGGCACGAGCGGGAGGAGGAGCGCGCCTTCGCCCGCCGCGTCGAGGATGCTTTTGCGACCGCGCGGCGTCGAATCCGGGTGCGCGCGGCGCTGATCGCGTCGGTCATCCTGCTGGTATTCGCCGGCGTGGGCGTCATCCTCTGGGTAGGCGGGCACGACGTGCTCGCCGGGCGCATTTCGGCAGGGGAGTTGTCCGCTTTCGTGTTCTATGCGGCGATCGTGGCGGGCGCGGCCGGCGCGCTGAGCGAAGTCGTGGGCGACCTGCAGCGCGGGGCGGGCGCCGCGCAGCGGCTGCTCGAAATTCTCGCCACCGAGCCGTGGATCCAGGCACCGTCGCGGCCGCTGCCTCTGCCCGAACCGCCGGTGGGCCGGGTGTCCTTCGAGCGTGTGACCTTTTTCTATCCCGCGCGTCCTGCTACTGCGGCGCTCGACGATTTCTCGCTGGAGGTGCAGCCGGGGGAAAAGCTGGCGCTGGTCGGTCCGTCGGGCGCGGGCAAGTCCACCGTCTTCCACCTGCTGCTGCGCTTCTATGATCCGACCGCCGGCGCAGTGCGCCTGGACGGCGTGGATCTGCGGCTGGCGGATCCCGCGGCGGTGCGCGGCCGCATCGCGCTCGTACCGCAGGAACCGGCGATCTTCGCCGCCAGCGTGGCCGCGAACGTGCGCTATGGGCGCCCGGAGGCCACCGAGGCGCAGCTACGCGCCGCGTGCGAGGCCGCCTTCGCCGCGGAGTTCATCGAGGGTCTGCCGCAGAAATACGAAACCTTCCTCGGCGAGCGCGGCGTGCGCCTGTCCGCGGGCCAGCGCCAGCGTCTGGCGATCGCCCGCGCGATCCTCGCCGATCGCCCGGTGCTGCTGCTCGACGAAGCGACCTCCGCGCTCGACTCCGAGTCCGAGCGCATGGTGCAGGCGGCGCTCGAGCGCCTGATGCGCGGGCGCACGGTGCTGATCATCGCCCATCGCCTTTCCACCGTGAAGAGCGCCGACCGCATCGCGATCATCGACCACGGGCGCCTGATCGGCATCGGCAAGCACGAGGAATTGCTGCGCTCCAATGCGCTGTACGCGCGGCTCGCGGCGCTGCAGTTCGGTACCGAGCCTTCAAGCGGGCGGTGAAGGATTTCCGTTCACTGTGCAGGAGCGAGACGCCATGGAGAAGTTCAGAGGATGTTTGTTCGCGGCCGTGCTGGTCCTGGGCGCACCCGCCTGGGCCCAAGACGACGATCGCGTGGTGCCGGCGCACGAGGAGCCGCGCCACGTGCCCAAGCTCGTCAATGAGTGGGTACGCATCATCGACGTCGAGATTCCAGAGGGCGGCCGCACGCTCTATCACGCGCATGCGCTCGACTATCCCTACGTGATGGCGAGCAGCGTCATGCTCGACAACCAGGTCTACGGGCAGGAGCCCAGGGAAGTGAAGATCGAGCGCGGCACGGTGGGCTACTACCGCGCTTCCACGCAGGGAACCTACACACACCGCTTCATCAACAGGGGCCCGGGAACTTTCCGTGCGATCGGGATCGAGCTGCTGAAACCCTTGCAGCCGGGCGCGCGGATCAGCGACCCGATTCCGGACTCCAGCGCGGTGAAGACCGTGCTCGATACCGAGCGCGTGCGCGCCTACCGCATCCGGCTTGAACCAGGCGAATCGCTCGGTCCGGTCACGATTTCCGGCCCCAGCATCCGCGTGGCCGTGACCGAAGGGCGAATCAGCGAGGCCATGGAAGGGCGCCCCGAGGCGGTCTCCGAGCTGGCGCCCGCGCAGTTCGTTTTTCGCGCCGAGTCCGCCACGCTCACGCTCCGCAACACCGGGCGTTCGGTGGTCGAGCTGGTCGAGTTCGAGCTCAAGTAGATGCCGAAAGAGTCTGTCAGCCGGTCTCGTGCGCGCAAGTTTTGGGTGCCCACCGGCACCTTGACGCTTGCACCCGCAACGATGTCGCGCTTTCCTGCACGCGAAAAGGCGTCACCGTGACCCTGGCGGCGGACAACGCGTTCGACGGCAAATGCGAGCAGTTCCTCGGGCTCGAGCATCCGGGCGCGCGAGCCCGCCTGGCCGTGTCCGCGACTTTCGGAAGCGGAGATTGTTTTCCGGAGAGCGAATGAGAGCGCCGGGCGTGCTGTGCGTTGCCGCTGTTCTGCTGGTGTTCCGGCTGGGCGTGGCGGCGGCCGAGGACGAGAATCGCGCGCAGGCGCTGCGGCACGCGCAGAGCGCCTTTGCCGCCGCGCAGCGCGGCGATTGGGGCGTCGCGCGCGACGGGTTGCGCAAGGCCGTGGCCGCGGCTGAAAAGTCCGACGCCGATCAGCGCACCATGGCCGTGCTTTACTACGAATACGGGCGCGCGCTGGGAGTGACCTGCCGTTATGGCGAGGCCCGGACGTATCTCGAAAAGGCGCTGGCCTTCGACGAAGTGATGGGCGGGCCGGTTTACATGTCGCACGTCGAGCTGGCGCGGCTCAATCGCGCAGGCAGGTCTCTGCAGGAAGCGCAGTGGCACTACAGGACCGTCAAGCCCATGCTCGTTGCCCAGAACGTCCCGGACGTCGATCCGATCGGCTACGCCGATTTGCTGGATGAGTACGCCGATGTGCTCGAGCGGATCGGCCGGCAAGGCGAGGCGGGAGCGCTGCGTTCGCAAAGCCGCAAGCTGCGCGCCGCTCATCCGGGCCGAACGAGCCGCGTGAGCGCAACGCCTTACGGCACGCACTGCGATTGACCGGCCGCGGGCGCAGCGCCGGTCCTGTACAGGGGCAACCGGCGCCGGGGCGGTCTCCGCCGCCTGCGCCTAGAACAGCGTGCGCTGCTGCGCGTTGGCATCCACCGTGCAGAGCGCCGTCATGTTCACCAGCCGGCGCACCGTCGCGGTCGGCGTGAGGATGTGCACCGGCGCCCGCGCGCCCAGCAGGATCGGCCCGACCGTCACCCCTTCGCTGCCCAGCATCTTGAGCAGGTTGAACGCGATGTTGGCCGCGTCCAGGTTGGGCATGATCAGCAAATTGGCCTCGCCCCTGAGCTTGGAGTCTGGGTTGACGTGGTGGCGGATCGCCTCGGAGAGCGCGGCGTCGCCGTGCATCTCGCCGTCGATCTCCAGCTCGGGCGCCTGTGCTTCGATCAGCTCGAGCGCCTTGCTCATCTTCACCGCCGCGGGCACGTCGTCGGTGCCGAAGTTCGAGTGCGACAGCAGCGCGACCTTGGGCACGATGCCGAAGCGGCGCACTTCCTCGGCCGCCATCAACGTGATCTCGGCGATCTGGGCGGGGCTGGGATCCTCGTTCACGTAGGTGTCGCTGATGAACAGCGTGCGCCGCGGCAGCATCAGCACGTTCATCGCCGCGAACACGGTCGCACCGGGCTTGAGCCCGATGACGTTGTTGACGTGGCGCAGATGATCCTTGTGGCGCCCGAAGGTGCCGCACAGCAGCGCGTCGGCGTCGCCGCGCCGCAGCAGCATCGCGCCGATCAGCGTGGTGGACTGGCGGATGTGGACCTTCGCGTCGTCTGGAGACACGCCTTTCCTGCGCATGATCTTGTAGTACTCGGTCCAGACTTCCTTGTAGCGCGGATCGCTCTCCGGATTGACGATCTCGAAATCCTGGCCCGGGCGCAGCCGCAGCCCGAAGCGCTTGAGCCGCATGTCGATCACTTCCGGGCGTCCGATCAGGATCGGCCGGGCCAGCTTCTCGTCCACCACGACCTGAACGGCTCGCAGCACGCGCTCGTCTTCGCCCTCGGCGTAGATCACGCGCCGCGGCGCTTTCTTCGCGGCCGAAAAGACCGGTTTCATCACGAAGCCGGAGTGGTAGACGAAGTTGGTGAGCTGATCGCGGTAGGCCTCGAGATCCGTGATCGGCCGCGTGGCCACACCGCTTTCCATGGCGGCTTTGGCAACCGCCGGCGCGATGCGCACGATCAGCCTCGGGTCGAACGGCTTGGGGATGATGTACTCGGGGCCGAACGACAGCTCCTGCCCTTCGTAGGCCATGGCCACCACGTCGGATTGCTCCGCCTGGGCCAGCTCGGCGATGGCGTGCACACAGGCGAGCTTCATCTCCTCGGTGATCTTGGTCGCCCCCACGTCGAGCGCGCCGCGGAAGATGAACGGGAAACACAGCACGTTGTTGACCTGGTTCGGATAATCGGAGCGGCCGGTGGCGATGATCGCGTCCGGGCGCACGGCCTTCACTTCTTCGGGCAGGATCTCGGGCGTGGGATTCGCCAGCGCCAGCACCAGCGGTTTCGGCGCCATGGTCTTGACCCACGCCTGTTTCAGGGCGCCGGGGCCCGACAAGCCCAGAAAGATGTCCGCCCCCGGCATCGCGTCGGCCAGCGTGCGCGCCTCGGTCTTGCGCGCATAGCGCGCCTTGTTGGGCTCCATGCTCTTCTCGCGGCCTTCGTAGATCACGCCCTTGGTGTCGCAGACGATGACGTTCTCGCGCTTCAAGCCCAGCCGCACCAGCAGATCGAGACAGGCGATGGCCGAGGCCCCGGCGCCGGAGCAGACCAGTTTCACCTGTTCGATCGGCTTGCCCACCACCTTCAGGCCGTTGATCACCGCCGCACCCACGATGATCGCCGTGCCGTGCTGGTCGTCGTGGAACACCGGAATCTTCATGCGCTCGCGCAGCTTGGCCTCCACGTAGAAGCATTCCGGCGCCTTGATGTCCTCCAGATTGATCCCGCCCAGCGTCGGCTCGAGCGCCGCGATGATGTCCACCAGCTTGTCGGGATCGGTTTCGGCCAGTTCGATGTCGAAGACATCGATGCCCGCGAACTTCTTGAACAGGCAGCCCTTGCCTTCCATGACCGGCTTGCCGGCGAGCGGTCCGATGTTTCCCAGGCCGAGCACGGCGGTGCCGTTGGTCACCACGCCGACGAGATTGCCGCGTGCGGTCAGCCTGGCCGCGCGCGTGGGGTCGGCCTGGATCGCCTTGCAGGCGTAGGCCACCCCCGGCGAATAGGCGAGCGCAAGGTCGCGCTGGTTGGTCAGCCCTTTGGTGGGGACGACGGAGATTTTTCCGGGAGTTGGCTGCTCGTGATATTCGATCGCGGCAGTCTCGAGATCGTTGGCCATGTTGCGGTTCCTTGACTGGACATGTTGTGTGACGAGTGGAGCGCGCGTGGGCGACTGGCGCAGCGCACGCGTTGGTCGTGTTGTGTCTCCGGATGATACCTCCGGCGGCGCCGAACGCTACGATGCGGTGCGCAATTTCGCGATGCGCAATTCACGCGGGCTCCTGCCTCGGCCGCCCGCGCAGTCTTGTCGGACGACGAGATTCGCGCAGTGCAGGGCGCGGCGTCGCTGGCGAGATGGCGCGGGCCGCCTATACTTGAAACGAGAGGTGCCTGCATGGGCGATCCCGGACGAGAGAGTTCGGAAGCCCTGATTGCCGAAATCGGGACGCGGCTGTTGCGCCGCGCGGCCGGGGCGAGGCCATCGATCTTCGATGCGCGCGGTTTGCGCGGAAAGCTGCTGGCCGGCGCGCTGGCGGAGGAGCGGCTGCGCGCGGCGCTGTTTCTGTTCGTCGACGTGCTTCCGCAACTGGACAGCGCCGCGGAGGTGGCGGAACACTTCCGCGCCTATCTGTCCGGGTTCCGCCTCGGCGGCACGTGGGGCAGGCTGCTGCGCCTGGGCGCGAGCCCGCTGTTCGCGCCCGCCGTGCGCGCTTCGGTACGGCGGCTGGCGCGCAATTTTCTCGTCGAGGAAACGCCGGAGGCGATCCGGCGCGTGTGTGCGAAGCTCGCGCGGCTGCCCGCGACGGCCAGCTTCGACGCCGTGGGCGAGGCAGTGCTGACCGAGGCCGAAGCCGACGAGTACCTTGCGCGCAACCTCTTCCTGCTGGACTGCCTGGCGCGCAATCGCGTCGCCGCGCCCAACCTGTCCATCAAGCTCTCGGCACTGACCCCGCGCTTCGATCCGCTCGACGCCTCAGGCTCGCGCGAGCGCGTGATGAGCCGGCTGCGGCATCTGATGCCGCGTGTGCAGGCACTCGGCGCCACGCTCACGCTCGACATGGAGCACAACGACTTGCGGCCCCTGGTGCACGACGTCTTCGCGGCGCTGCTCGAGACCTACCCGGGACCCAACTGGATCCCCGGCATCGCGGTCCAGGCCTACCTGTGCGGCGCGCACGAAGAGGCGCAGCGCGTCATCGATCTCGCGCGCTCGCATGGGCGCCGCATCTGCGTGCGGCTGGTCAAAGGTGCCTACTGGGACACCGAGGTGGCGTTGGCCGTGCAGCGCGACTGGCCGATTCCGGTGCTGCTCGACAAGGCGGCGACCGACGCTCAATACGAAGCGCTCAGCGAGCGCCTGCTCGATGCCGGCGACGCGGTCTATCCGGCGTTCGCCACCCACAACGTGCGCAGCATCGCCCACGCCGTCGTCCACGCCTACACCCGCGAGCGTCCGCAGTCGAGCTGGGAAGTGCAGATGCTGTTCGGCATGGCCGAGCCCCTGGCGCAAGCCGTGGCCGCTCAGGGGATTGCGCTGCGCATCTATGTTCCGACCGGCGATCTGATCGGCGGCATCGCGTACCTGATCCGACGGCTGGCGGAGAACACCGCCAACACCTCGGTGCTGCGGCAGACCTGGCTCGAGCCCGCCCGGCCCGAGCTGCTCCTTGCCGCCCCTGCCGGCAGAGCCGATCGCGCACCTGCACCCGTACCGACGAACGGCCGGACAAGCAACACGCCGCTGCTCGACTTCAGCCAGCCTTCGGTGCGCGCGGCATTCGAGCGGGCGTTGAAGGAGGTGCGCGCCCAGTTCGGTGCGACCTGCCGGCTTGCGGCAGGTTCGAGCCTGTTTGCGGACCTGCCCGTGCGCCCCAGCGTCAACCCGGCGGATCCGGATGAAGTGCTGGGGCTGGTCGAACAGGCCGGCCAGCCTCAGGCCGCCGAGGCCGTCAGGATCGCCGTGCGCGCTTTTCCGGCGTGGCGCAGCGTGCCTGCGGCGCAGCGGGCGGCTTTGTGCCGGCGTGCGGCCGAACTGGTGCGGGGCAGGCGTCTGGCGCTCGCGGCCTGGGAGGTGTACGAGGCGGGCAAGAACTGGCGTGAAGCCGACGCCGACGTGGCCGAGGCGGCGGACTTCCTCGACTACTACGCGGCACAGATGGAGTCGCTCGGAGCGTGGCGCGCCACGCGCTGCTACCCGGGCGAGCGCAACGAGTTCGGCTATGAGCCGCGCGGCGTGGCCGCAGTCATCGCGCCCTGGAATTTCCCGCTGGCGATACTGACCGGCATGACCGCCGCGGCTCTGGTGACCGGAAACACCGTGATCGCCAAGCCGGCAGGGCCCACGCCGATCATCGCGCACCGGCTCCTCGAGATTCTGTACGAGGCCGGCTTTCCCGAGGAGGTGGTCCAGTTGCTGCCGGGTCCGGGCGCGCAGGTGGGTGACTTCCTGGTCGGGCATCCGGAGGTGGCGACCGTCGCGTTCACCGGATCGCGCGAGATCGGTTTCCGGATCCTGCGGCGCGCAGGCGAAGTGCCTGCCGGACAGGTGATGGTCAAGCGTGTGGTGTGCGAAATGGGCGGCAAGAACGCGATCCTGATCGACCGCGACGCCGACCTCGATCAGGCCGTGAGCGAGACGCTCGTCTGCGCGTTCGGCTATCAGGGCCAGAAGTGCTCGGCAGCCTCGCGCGTCATCGTGCTCGATGGTGTCTATGAACGCTTTCTGGCGCGGCTGACCGAGGCGCTGGATGCCCACAGCTACGGCCCACCCGAATCTCCGCGGCATCTCTTCGGTCCGGTGATCAGCGCCGAGGCCAAGGCACGCATCGAGCGCTGGATCGCCGTGGGGGAGGGTGAAGCGAAGCTCGTCTATCGGGGAAAGGTGCCGTCGCAGGGTTACTATGTCGCGCCGGCCGTTTTCAGCGATGTGCCGCCAGATGCGCGCATCGCCACCGAAGAGATCTTCGGTCCGGTCGTGTGCCTGATGCGCGCAGGCAGTTTCGATCAGGCGCTCGCCCTGGCGATGCACAGCGACTATGCGCTGACCGGCGGCGTGTTTACCCGCCTCCCGGCCCACGCGCAACTCGCGCGAGAGCGCTTCCTGGTCGGAAATCTGTACATCAATCGCCGGATCACCGGCGCGCGCGTCGGGGTGCAGCCGTTCGGTGGAATCCGGCATTCCGGCACCGGCGTCCAG
Organism: Burkholderiales bacterium; assembly: GCA_035560005.1. Lineage (NCBI taxonomy): Bacteria > Pseudomonadati > Pseudomonadota > Betaproteobacteria > Burkholderiales > Burkholderiales bacterium. The sequence goes on from DATMAN010000031.1 coordinate 129,549, forward strand.
GCCGGCGGTCCGGACTACATCAAGCAGTTCATGTGGTCGCGCGTCGTTTCTGAAAACACGCTACGTCATGGATTTGTGCCGTTCGAGGATTCGCAGTCGTAGCTTGTTTGGGCGCAGACTCACCTTGCACGCAGTGCAAGGTTATGTCGCAGCCAAAACACGCTACGCCATGGATTTGTGCCGTTCGAGGATTCGCAGCCTGCTCGGGTGCAGGCTTGCGATAGCGGAAGTCAGGCGCAAGCCGGACCGGTTGCGCCGTACAGGCGTACCATGGGGGTGGACGCGGCCGGTTTTCGCGCCCCGCGTAGACGGCGCACTGGCGCCAAGGAGGAGCAGATGAGCATTCCCGAGAAACTCAGAAACTACATGACCGAGCACCGGGCGACGTGGGACGTATGCGAACATGCGCGCACGGCCAGCAGCACGCAGACCTTGCGCGTCACGCACATTCCCGCCGAGCGTCTGGCCAAGTCGGTGGTGCTGGAGGACGACGACGGCTACTTGATGATCGTCCTCCCGGCGAGCGGGCGCGTGGATCTGGCAGCCGTGAACCGGATGCTGAACCGCAACCTGCGCCTGGCCAGCGAACCGGACGTCGTGCGCCTGTTCGACGACTGCGATCCGGGCGCGATACCGGCGATCGGACCGGCCTACGGCGTGCGGACGATGGTGGACGAAAGCCTGCTCATGCAGCCGGAGATCTACTTCGAGGCGGGCGACCACACCGAGCTCATTCACATGAGCTGCGAGAAGTTCATGGAGCTGATGGCCGGCGTACCCCGCGGGAAGTTCATGGTCAGGCACTGACCCCCGCCCGACTCGCCTCCCTCACCCCAGCCGAGCGAGCGGGCAGAATAATCCGCCTCGATTCTGGTAAGGCGGGACGGCGAGCGCATGCGGGTGGCAACGGTCGGCGCGGGAATCAACGGCATCATGTGCGCGTGGGCGCTGGCCGAAGCCGGCCATGCCGTGACGCTGTTCGAGCGCGGCGAGCCGATGGGGGAAACGAGCAGCCGCTCGAGCAAGCTGCTGCACGGCGGGCTGCGTTATCTGGAGCACGGCCAGCTCGCGCTGGTGCGGGAAGGCTTGCGCGAACGCGCCTGGTGGCTGAGATCCGCGCCGCAGCTCACGCGTGTCCTCGAAATCATCGTTCCGGTCTTCCGCAACTCTGCTCGCAGCCGTCCGGCGCTCAAGCTCGGTTTGCTGATCTACGATCTGTTCGCGGGCCGCGACCGGCTGGGCTGGCATCGGTGGTTGAACGTCGCAGCGCTTGGCGCTCGCGCACCGGAACTGCGGCGCGAGGGACTGATCGGAGGCTACCGCTATTTCGACGGGCAGATGGACGACCGCGCGCTCGGCCTGTGGGCCCTGCACGAAGCGCAGGCACGCGGGGTTGAGCTGCGCGAACGCACAGCGGTCGCGCGCGTGGACACCGAAGGCGGTGTGTTCGTCGCCGGGCGCCGGGAGCGGTTCGATTTCGTCGTCAATGCCGCCGGCCCGTGGGCGGGCAAGCTGCTGGCGGCGAGCGCGATTGCATCGCGCCACACGTTGGATCTGGTGCGCGGCAGCCATCTGATCGTCGGGCGCGAGGTCGGGCAGGGGTATCTGTTGCAGTCCCCCGACGACGGGCGCGTGTGCTTCGTGCTTCCGTACCAAGGCCGCACCCTGATCGGAACCACCGAAGTGCGGCAAAGCCTCGACGAGCCGATCACCGTCAGCACGGCCGAACGCGACTACCTGCTGCGAGTGTTCAACGCCTACCTGCGGCCGGCGCTGCAGGCCGCGGATGTCGTGGAGGCATTCGCCGGGGTGCGCCCGCTGTTGGGGTCGCGAGGTCAACCGCCTTCCGCAGTGAGCCGCGAGTACGCGCTGGAGCGCAGCGGCCGGTTGCTGACGGTCTTCGGCGGCAAGTGGACCACGGCCCGGGCGCTCGGGCGCAAGGTCGCGCGGACCGTCGGCCAGGCGGCCGCATGAGGGTCGCGCAGCAGCCGGGTCAACGCCAGGCGGGATCACGCCGTTACAGCCTCACCGGCGCACACGCCGGCCCTTCACTTTCTTACGGAGCTCAGACTCATGAAAACTCTGACGACCACGCTCGCGCTTCTCACCGGCGTGTTGCTGTCCACTGCCGCAGCGGCCGAAGAGCGGGAGCACGGCGCATGCCGCGCGGACGTGCAGAAATTCTGCAAGGACATCCGGCCGGGCCGTGGCGCGATCGCGCGCTGCCTCTCACGGCACGAAAGCGAATTGTCGCCGGCCTGCCGGGACCGGATGGCCGAGCGCAGGCAACGCGCGGAGGAGTTCGCCGAGGCTTGCAAGGCCGATGCGCAAACGCACTGCCAGCAGGTGCAGCCGGGCGATGGCCGGGTGCTGCGCTGCCTTGCGGCCAACAAGGAGCGGCTATCTCCCGGCTGTCGCGAGAAGGTCGCGCAAGCCGAAAGCCGCCATCCGTGCATGGCCGATATCGCGCGCCTGTGCAAGGACGTGCAGCCAGGAGGTGGGCGGGTGAATCAATGCCTGAAGGAACATCAAAGCGAGCTGGCCCCGGCCTGCAAGGCCGCGCTAGCCAAGGCGCACAAGGGAGAGTAATGGCCCTGCGCTGCACCAAGGCGCGCCGCGCGCCCGCCCGCGCACTCAGCGCCTGGCCTCGGCCCTGCGGCGCCGTTCGACAGCCGGCGGAGTATGGCGCTGGCGCCGGTCGGACAGCCCCGCGCGCCCGATCAGCTCACGCCAGAAGCGGTCGCTCTGATCCGATTTGAACTTGATGTACAGAGCGACCTCGTCGGGATAGGCGTCGGGCGCACCGAGCCGCTCCAGATGGCGGCTCGGTCCCTTGCCCGGCCGCGGCGACTCGTTGTCGGCTTCCCATGCGCGCATGATCGTATGCCAGAGGGATCGCTCGAAGGGATCGTCCTCGTCCTCGAAACCGTACTGCCACTTGAGGAACGAGATCTCCGCCGGGGTGAGGTCTTTGCTGATGAACTGGATGCTCATGCTTCCCTCGCTGCAGACCGGCCTATTGTGCCGGGGGAACTCATGAGGAATCAACACATTCCGCAAGCCATTTGCCGCGCTGCCGGCCCCGAGGCCGGCAGGCTCCCTCGGGAAGGGGGCGAATGCCGCCCTTTACTGGCCGTCCGGTCCGGCGTTCAGCCGTCCGAAGCGCGCAGCGTGAACACCCGCCGCAGCAGCCAGAACCATTGCAGGTGGCCGAGCAGAGCGGCGCCCGTCCAGGCGGCCAGCGGATGCGTGTACCACGGCCAGCGTTCCACGGTCACGCCCAGCGTCTGCGACAGCGACATGAGCGAAGGCAGCACCCAGATCCAGAATAATCCGGCCGGAAACGCGAGCACCGCCATGATGCCTTCGAGGATCTGCTGCTGCTCCGGGCGCCTCGCCTGGGACAGCGGGGTGCCGAGATCGATGGAGACGAACCACCACGCCAGAACGGCCAGGCACACTGCCCACCACGTCAGCCTGAGCCAGCGCCCGAGGCGCGGCGCGGGCGCGCCGGGGCGCGCGCGAGCGCGTGAAGAACGCGCAATCAAAACGTGCCTGCGCTTCGCCATTCATCGATCTCCGGAACCGCGGCGCTGCCGCCGGGGCGCATAGCATAGACTAGGACGAACGCATCCCGGAGACACCGGTGCTTCCGCAATCGCAATCCTACGAAGACCTCTGCGCGCGGTTCCGCTGGAGTGTGCCGCAGTTCTACAACATCGCCGCCGACATCTGCGACAAGTGGGCCGACGGACGCGGCCGGCTCGCGCTCGTTCACCAGCGGCGCGACGGCGGGGTCGAGCGCTTCACCTTCGACGACATCCAGCGCCTGTCCAATCGCGCCGCAAACCTGTTCGCGGCGCACGGGCTGCGCGCCGGTGATCGGGTCGGCATCCTGCTGGCGCAGGAACCGCAGAGCGCGATCGCCCACCTCGCCACGTACAAGATCGGCGCGATCGCGGTTCCACTGTTCGTGCTGTTCGGCACCGACGCGCTCCAGTACCGACTGGCCGACTGCGGCGCGAAGCTGCTTGTCACCGACTCCGCGGGCGCGGAAAAGATCGAGCGTATTCGCCACGCGCTGCCGGAATTACAGACGCTGTTCTGCATCGACGGGCAGCCGCCGGGCTGCGAGGACTTCACGCGATCGCTCGCGCGGGCCTCGGACCGGTTTACGACGCTGAAGACACAGGCCGACGATCCGGCGCTCATCATCTACACCTCGGGCACCACCGGAAACCCGAAGGGCGCGCTGCACGCCCACCGCACGCTGCTCGGCCATCTGCCCGGGGTCGAGATGTCTCACAATTTCCTGGGGCGCGACGGCGACTCGATGTGGACGCCGGCCGACTGGGCCTGGATCGGCGGGTTGATCGACGTGCTGTTCCCGGCCTGGCACCATGGGCTGGCGGTGGTCGCCCATCGCTTCGAAAAATTCGATCCGGAAGCGGCGGCCGATCTGATGGCGCGCCATCGAGTGCGCAACGTGTTCCTGCCGCCCACGGCGCTCAAGATGCTGCGCGGCCTGCCGGTGGCGCGCCTGCGGGGGAAGCTCGCGCTGCGCTCGGTGGCGAGCGGCGGCGAATCGTTGGGCGCCGAGTTGCTCGAATGGGGACGCGAGGTCTTCGGGCTCACGATCAACGAGTTCTACGGGCAGACCGAATGCAACATGACCGTGTCCGCGTGCGAGGCGCTGTTTCCCGCGCGCCCCGGCGCCATCGGCAAGGCGGTCGTGGGGCACGATGTCGGCATCCTCGACGACGCAGGCAAGATCGTGGCGCCGGGTGTCCAGGGGCACATTGCCGTGCGACGCCCCGATCCGGTGATGTTCCTCGGCTACTGGAACAATCCGGAGGCGACCCGCGGGAAATTCATCGGCGACTGGCTGATCACCGGAGATATCGGTGCAGCCGACGAAGACGGATATGTCCGCTTCGTGGGCCGCAACGACGACGTGATCACGAGCGCCGGCTATCGCATCGGCCCGGGACCGATCGAAGACTGCCTGCTGAAGCATCCGGCGGTGCGGATGGCCGCGGTGGTCGGCGTGCCCGACCCGCTGCGCACCGAGATCGTCAAGGCCTTCGTCGTGCTCAACGACGGCTATGTCGCCGGCGAAGAGTTGACCCGGCAACTGCAGGATCACGTCCGCCACCGGCTCTCCGCGCACGAGTATCCCCGCCGGATCGCCTATCTCGATGCGCTGCCCTTGACGGCCACCGGCAAGATCGTCCGCCGCGAGCTGCGCAAGCTCGGGTGAATCCACGCCGCAAGGCAGCGGGTGCTCCGCGCCGTCAATTGCTTGCGCGCATGCGCAAGTATCGATGCATCCCCTCGACGTTGAGTTCCACCCAGTCGCGGTAAGAACCCCAGCTCGCGTATTCGGGCATCGTCACCACGCGCTTGATCTCCTCCAGCGATCTGCCCGCGTCCATCTCGCGCTTGACACGCTCGCGCAGCAACTCGAGGTAGCGGCGATGTTCTGCCACGTCGGCACGGGTGCCCAGAGTGCCGTGACCGGGCGCCAGGATATCGAAGTCCATGCTTTCGAGCGTCTTGAGCGTCTGGATCCATTCATCGAGGTAGCCGTCCGGGAAATCGCGGTAAGGCAGCCGTTTCACGGCAACGATATCGACTGCGAACAGCGCGCGTTCGTCGGGAAAGCGCATCACGATCGTGTTGTCGGAATGGTTGCGGCCCAGGTAATGAAGCTCGACCCGTTTGCCTCCGGCTTCGATCGTCATTCGGTCGGAGAAGGTAAGCGCCGGAACGGCCGTCGGGACCTGTTCCGCCAGGATCCGCTCCTTCGCCCGTTCGTGGGCGACCACCGTGGCGGTATCCGCCAACACCTGGCCACCGGCGATGTGGTCGGCGTGACTGTGGCTGTAGATTACATAGCGGATCGGCTTTCCGGGAAAGCGCCGGCTCAGCTCGGACTTCAGCCACTGCGCGGCGCCAGCGTCGATCGGGTCTGTGGCGATGATTGCGTCGGAGGTGACCAGAAACACGGAGTAGTGAAAGTTGTTCTGGAACCGGTACAGGTCTCCGGCGATGGGTGTAATCGCGCGCTGCGGCTCGGACTGAGCCTGAGCGTTCGTCCCGGTCAAGACCAGGAGCAGCAGGCAGGCGGTGAGACATCGCATCGAGGCAGTGGACATCGAGCCGCGCCGAGCGGCGAGCGAGCGTGCGAGTTTCATGTGAAGCATGTAAGACCTCCGGATTCAGCACGAGATACCTGGATTGAGGCTGTGGGGACCGGCTTGCGCCGCCACACCGCCGACCTCCGCGGAAGCAACCGGGCCGGACAGCACACACGGGTTGCGGCTCCATGGTACTGCTTGAGGACCGTCTCTAGCCGTTGCCGCCGGCTTCGCCCTTGGCGGGGCGCAGGCGCGCGGCGACCTCGCCGACGATGCCGCGCCGGAAGAGCAGCACGCACACGACGAAGATCGCTCCCATGATGACGGTGACCCACGGACCCACGCGATCAGCCAGTTCGTGCTGCAACGTCACGATCGCTCCCGCGCCGATCACCGGCCCGAGCAAGGTACCGACCCCGCCCACCAGGGTCATCAGCACGATTTCGCCGGAAGTCTGCCAGTGCACGTCGGTGAGCGTGGCGAACCCCAGCACCAGGGTCTTGGTCGCCCCTGCCAGTCCAGACAAGCCCGAGGACAGCGTAAAGGCCAGCAGCTTGTAGCGGTCGACCTCGTAACCGAGCGAGAGCGTGCGCGGTTCGTTCTCGCGAATCGCCTTCAATACCTGGCCGAATGGCGAGTGCACGGCGCGGTGGATGAGCCAGAATCCCAGACCGAAGATCGCGAGCACGGTGTAATACAGAGCATACGCCGGCTGATCCGGCTCCGGTTGCAGGTCCAGCATCCCGAACAGTCTGCCGCGTGGCACGCCCTGCAAGCCGTCCTCTCCGCCGGTGAAGGGAGCCTGCAGGCAGAAGAAGTAGACCATCTGCGCCAGCGCCAGCGTGATCATCGCGAAGTAGATCCCCTGCCGCCGGATGGCAAGCGCGCCGAACACCGCGCCGAGCGCGGTGGCGGCCGCCGTGCCGGCGAACAACCCGATCTCGGGGGTGACGCCCAGGTGCAGCAGCACGTAGCCCGCCGTGTACGCGCCGGCGCCGAAGAAGGCCGCGTGGCCGAACGACAGCAGACCGGTGAATCCCAGCAACAGGTTGAACGCGCAGGCAAACAGCGCGAAGCACAACATCTGCATGAGGAGCATCGGGTAGACAGCGAACGGTGCCGCGAGCAGCAGGGCGAACAGCGCGCCGTAGACCGGGACCGTGCGGTTCATTTCTCGCGCCCGAACAGACCGGCCGGCCGCAGCAGGAGCACGATCGCCATGATGACGAAGACCACGGTGTTGGATGCCTCGGGATAGAAGACCTTGGTGAAGCCTTCGATCACGCCCAGGCCCAGGCCGGTGAAGATCGAGCCCAGGATGGAGCCCATCCCGCCGATCACCACCACGGCGAACACCACGATGATGAGGTTGGAGCCCATCAGCGGGCTGACCTGGATCACGGGGGCGGCCAGCACGCCGGCGAAGGCGGCCAGCGCCACGCCGAAGCCGTAGGTGAGCGTGACCATGAGGGGCACGTTGATGCCGAACGCCTGGGTGAGCTTCGGATTCTCGGTGCCGGCGCGCAGGTAAGCGCCCAGCCGCGTGCGCTCGATGAAAAACCAGGTGGCGAGACACACCACCAGCGAGGCGACCACGACCCAAGCGCGGTAGTTGGGCAGGATCATGAACCCGAGATCGCTGGCACCGCTCAACAGCTCGGGAACCGGATAGGGTTGGCCGGACACGCCGTAGAAGTAGCGGAACATGCCTTCGATGATCAAAGCCACGCCGAAGGTAAGCAGCAGCCCGTAGAGGTGATCGAGCTTGTAGAGCCACTGCAACAGCGCGCGCTCGATCACGATGCCCAGCACCCCGACGGTGAGCGGGGCCAGTAACAAGGCCCACCAGTAGCCGACGCCGAAGTACGTGAGCCCGATCCAGGCGAGGAACGCTCCCATCATGTACAGCGCCCCATGGGCGAAGTTGATGATGTTGAGCATCCCGAAGATCACGGCCAGGCCGAGGCTCAGGATGGCGTAGAACGAACCGTTCACCAGGCCGAGCAGAAGCTGGCCGAGCAGCATGGGCAGCGGCTTGCCGAAGATCTCCACGGGCGCGACCGAGGCGGCTGCTAGGCGGCGATCACTTCTTCACCAGCGGGCAGCGTGACAACGACAGCGGCTGGAAGGCCTTGTCCGCCGGAATCACCTGACGCAGGTGGTAGTAGTCCCACGGACCTTTCGATTCCTGCGGCTTCTTCACCTGGAACAGGTACATGTCGTGGAGCAAGCGCCCGTCCTCGCGCAGCTTCATGTTCTTGCCAAACATGTCGCTGTGGGTGTTCTTGCGCAGCCAGGCCATGACCGCCTCGGCATCGTCGGTACCGGTGGCCTTCACCGCGTTCAGAAACATCGTTACCGCCGAGTAGACGCCGGCCTGATTCATCGTGGGCATCTTCTTCATCTTGTCGAAGTAGCGCTTGCTCCACTTTCGCGTCTCTTCGTTCAAATCCCAGTACCAGGCTTCCGTGACGTACATGCCCTGCGTCGCCTGCAGGCCCAGGCTGTGGATGTCGGTGATGAACACGAGCAGGCCGGCGAGCGTCTGCGTTCTGGTCAGTCCGAACTCGTTGGCGGCCTTGATGGAATTGATCGTGTCGCCCCCCGCATTGGCGAGCCCGACGATCTTGGCCTTGGAGCCCTGGGCCTGGAGCAGGAACGAGGAAAAATCGGCGGCCGAGAGCGGATGGCGCACCGCGCCGAGCACCTTTCCCCCTGCGGCCCTGACCATGTCCGCGGTATCCTTCTCCAGCGAGTGGCCGAAGGCATAGTCGGCGGTCAGAAAGAACCACGTGTCGCCGCCTTGCCTGACGACCGCGTTTCCGGTGCCGTTGGCCAGCGCGTAGGTGTCGTAGGTGTGATGGATGGTGTAGGGCGTGCATTCCTCGTTGGTGAGGCGGGTGGAGGCCGCGCCGGTATCGATCAGCACCTTCTTTTTCTCGGCCACCACCTTGGCGGTCGCCAGCGCGACCGCCGAATTCAGTGCGTCGGTGATCATGTCCACACCTGCGCGGTCGATCCACTCGCGCGCCTTCTGCGCGCCGATGTCGGCCTTGTTCTGGTGATCGGCGGCCACCAGTTCGATCGGCCTGCCGAAGATCTTCCCGCCGAAGTCGTCGATCGCCATCCGCGCCGCGGTGACCGATCCCTGCCCGCCGATGTCGGAGTAAAGGCCGGACATGTCGGTCAGTACGCCGATGCGCACGCCGTTCCCCGAGAGTTTCTGCGCCCATGCAGGGCCGCAGGCCGTCATTGCCGCGATCGCGATCGCCGCCAGGCATTTCGTGTACATCGTCTGCTCCTCCGTCGTATTGGGCGCAGCCACGAGGCCGCGGCGCGCCCGAAGTTGGCTACACGCCGAGATATTCGTGCAGCATGTTCATGCGTGCGTCCAGTTCGTTCTTGTCCACCGTTTCCACCACGCGCCCGCGCTCGACCACGTAGTGCCGGTCGGCGAGCGGCGCGGCGAAGCGGAAGTTCTGCTCGGCCATCACGATGGTATAGCCCCTCTGGCGCAGCCGGTAGATGGCGCTGCCGAGCATCTTGACGATCACCGGCGCCAGACCTTCGGTGATCTCGTCGAGCAGCAGCAGCGGCGCGCCGGAGCGCAGGATGCGCGCCAGCGCGAGCATCTGCTGCTCTCCGCCGGAGAGCCGGCTGCCGGGGCTGGCACGCCGCTCGCGCAGGTTGGGAAACAGGTCGTAGATCTCTTCCACGCTCATCCCGCGTGCACCGAGCATGGGCGGCAGCATCAGGTTCTCCTCGGCGCTCAGGCTCGCGAAGATGCCGCGCTCTTCCGGGCAGTAGCCGATCCCCAGGCGCGCGATGCGATACGGTGGCAGGCCGATCAACTCCCGCCCCTCGAGCCGTACCGACCCCTTACGCCGGTCGACCAGGCCGAGCAGGGCGCGCAGCGTGGTGGTGCGCCCGGCGCCGTTGCGCCCCAGCAGGGTGACGATCTCGCCGCTGTGCACCCCGAACTGCATGCCGTGCAGAATGTGCGACTCGCCGTACCAGGCGTGCAGCCCGGTGACTTCCAGCAGCGCGCCGTCAGGTATCGACGTTGCCGACATAGGCTTCCAGCACCTGCGGGTTGCGGGACACTTCGGTGTAATTGCCCTCGGCGAGCACGCTGCCGCGTGCGAGCACGGTGATGGTGTCGCACAGGTCCTCGACCACGCTCAGGTTGTGCTCGACCATGAGCACCGTGCGGTGGGCCGCGACGCGGCGGATCAACGCCACCACCCGGCCCACATCCTCGTGCGCCATGCCCTGGGTGGGCTCGTCGAGCAGCAGCAGCTCCGGTTCCATCGCCAGCGTAGTGGCCAGCTCGAGCGCGCGCTTTCTGCCGTAGGGCAGCTCGACCGCGTGCACCTCGGCGTGATCGGCCAGTTCCACCGCCGCCAGCAACTCGCGCGCGCGGCCGTCGAGCACGGCGAGGCTCTTGGCCGAGGCCCAGAAATGGAAGGAGTTGCGGAGCTTGCGCTGCAGGGCCACGCGCACGTTCTCCAGCACGGTCATGTGGGGAAAGGTCGAGGAGATCTGGAACGAACGGCCGATGCCTTTGCGGGCGATCTGCGCCGGCCGTTCCCTCGTGATGTCCTCGCCCTTGAACCAGATGTTGCCGCGCGTGACGGGAAGGAAGCGCGTGAGCAGATTGAATACCGTGGTCTTGCCGGCGCCGTTGGGCCCGATCAGGGCGTGGATGCTGCCGCGGCGTACCTTCAGCGCGACATCGCTCACGGCGACGAACCCCTTGAACTCCTTGGTCAGTCCGCGTGTCTCCAGGATGTAGTCTCGGTTCATTGTTTCAACTTGCCGCGCCGCTTGCCTTCGCGCAGCGGGTGCTCGGCTCGGTTTGCGATGAGCGCCACGAATGCCCCGCCCGCGCCACGAAGGCGGGGCCGCCACCTGCCCTGCCTCGCGCCGATGGCTGTATATCACATCCGCACGCCGCGCTGCGCTCGCCTGCCGCGGATTGGCTTGGTCGGGTCGAGGGAACGGCGTATATATAGGTGAAGATGCGGAACCGGGTGCGCGCATCCGGTTCTCAGGACCAGAGGAGGTGAATCGATGAAACCCGATCCGACCAGCCCCACCCGTCGCAACCTGTTGACCGCCGGATTGGCGATGCCGGCACTGCTTCTGCCCGGCCTGCGGGTGGCCTGGAGCCAGGCCGCCGAGCTGCCGGTCACGCCGATGTGCGGGGAGGACCCCACACCACGGGACTACGAGGGGCCGTTCTTCAAGCCCCGCTCACCGATGCGCACCTCGCTGCTCGATCCGGGCGTTACCGGCGCGAAGCTCGTGTTGAGCGGATACGTGATGTCGAAGAGCTGCAAGCCGCTGGCGGGCGCGGTGCTCGACTTCTGGCATTGCGATACCGCGGGGCGCTACGACAATGCCGGCTATCGCCTGCGCGGCCATCAGTTCACAGACGAGGCGGGACGCTATCGGCTGGAGACGATCTTCCCGGGAGAATATCCGGGGCGTACGCGGCACATCCATGTCAAGGTGCAAGCCAAACACGGTCCGCTCCTCACCACACAACTCTACTTCCCGAACAACCCGGCCAACGAGAACGACTTCCTCTTCAAGCCCGCGTTACTGATGATGCTGACCGAAGCGGACGCCGGCAAGATGGGGCGCTTCGACTTCGTGCTCGACGTCGCCTGAGGGCCGAAGCTCGCCGTTCACCGCAAGACACAAGGGGAGAAAGTCGGCTTTGAACCGGCAAACAGGCGCAACAAGGGTTCTTCGCCTCTGTCGCCTCGCGAGACAGGAAATCCGTTCATGGTTCCGGGAGGGTCTGGTGCCTTTGATTCCTTCTAGTTCGCGCGGCCTGGGGCACTCGCCGTCTGGTCGGGCCGCGCGGGATCCCAGCCGCCGCCGAGCGCCTTGAACAAGTCGGTGGTGGCGGCGAGCCGGACGCGCTGCGCGTCGATGCGATTGAGCTGCGCGTCGAGCAAGCCGCGCTCGGCATCCAGCACCTCGAGCAGACTGGACACACCGTTGTCATAGCGCAACTGCGCCAGTTTCAGCGCGCTCTGCAGCGCGGTCACCCGCGCCTGCTGCGCCTCCAGAGCCTCGCGCGCCTTGCGCTGGGCGACGAGGGCATCGAGGGTTTCGCGGAACGCGTTCTGAATCGCCGACTGGTATCGGGCGAGCGCCTGCTGCTCGCGCGCCTGTGCCGCTTCGACCCGGGAAGCCGTGCGTCCCGCGTCGAACACGGTCTGTGCGGCGGCCGCCGAGAACAGCCACACGCGGGCGGACGACTTGAAGAGGTTGCCGAGCGATTCGCTTTCGCCGCCGAACAGGCCGGTGAGCGAGATCGACGGATAGTAGGCGGCCCTGGCCTGACCGATGCGCGCGTTGGCGGCGACCAGGCTCTGCTCGGCCTGCTGCAGGTCGGGGCGGCGCTCCAGCAGATCGGAAGGCAATCCTGCGGGCACGGAAGGCGGCATGGCCAGCACGTCGATGGCGGCGCCGCGGTCCATCGGCTGCTCGACGATGGCGCGCGGGCTGCGGCCGAGCAGAACCGACAACGCGTTCTCCTGGACTGCGACCTGCTGCTCGAGCCTTGGCAGCAGCGCTTGCGCCTGCGCGGCCTGCGCCTCCACCTGGCGCAGATCGAACTCCGAGGCCACGCCGGACTGGAAGCGCAGCCGCTGCAGGGCAGTGGAGGCGAGCCGGGTGGAGATGGTGCGTCGCGTCACTTCCACCTGCGCGTCGAGCGCTCGCAGGTTGAAATAGCCCTTCACCACCTCGCCGATCAGGGCGATCCGCACCGCATCGCGGTTGTGCCGCGCGGAGAGCAGTTCGGCACGCGCGGCCTCGGTCGCACGGCGGTACTTGCCCCAGAAGTCGATCTCGTAGGAGACATTGAGCGAGGCCGTGTAGTCGCTGAAAGTCGGATCGCTGCCCGGCGGTGCGCCGAGCGCGCTGTCTTCGCTGGCACGGTTGCGCGAGGCTGCGGCTGCGGCTGACACGCCGGGATACCGGTCGGCGCGCGCAGCGCCGAGCTGGGCGCGGGCCTCGGATACGCGGGCGATCGCAAGGCGCAGGTCCAGATTGTGGACGAGCGCCTCCTCGACCATCTCATCGAGCACCGGATCGCCGTAGCTCTTCCACCAGTGGGACGACACCGGCTCGGATACGCTCGCGACCGGCCACTGCTTGGGTGTGTCGATACTCGGGCGCTTGTAGTCCGGCCCGACAGTCATGCAGCCGGCGAGCGCCGCAATCGCGCCCAGTGCGATCATCCTTTCAAGCATGGCGAGGCTCCAGGTGTCCGGGCGGATGGTGCGGCACGTTCACCACGTTCGCCGCGGCGCTCTTGTGCTGCTCGATCTCGGTGCGGATCTGCGCAGTCGAGCGTGTCTCGGTGAGATGCCGGTCGGTAATCAGCTTGAAGAACAGCGGCACGAAGAAGATCGCCAGGAAGGTGGCGGCCAGCATTCCGCCCATGACACCGGTGCCGACCGCGATGCGCGCGCCGGCGCCGGCGCCGGACGAGAACGCCAGGGGCGCAACGCCCAGGATGAAGGCGAGCGAAGTCATCAGTATCGGGCGGAAGCGCAGCCGCGCCGCCTCGATCGCCGCCGCCGAAGGCGACAGCCCCTCTTCGTTCTTGAGCAGCGCGTACTCGACGATCAGGATGGCGTTTTTCGCCGCCAGGCCGAGCAGGGTGACCAGCCCGATCTGGAAATACACGTCGTTGGTGAGCCCGCGGATCCACACCGCGGCAAGCGCGCCGAAGGTGCCGAAGGGCAGTGCCATCATCACCGACAGCGGCAGCGACCAGCGCTCGTACTGCGCGGCCAGGATGAGGAACACCATGATCACCGCCAGCCCCAGCGCGAGTGCCGAGGTGCCGCTCGACTTCTTCTCTTGGAAGGAGGCACCGCCCCAGTCATAGCTGAAGTCGGGCGGCAGCACCTCATCCGCGATTCGTTCAACGACCTCGATCGCCTGCCCGGAAGACACGCCCGGAGCGCCCTGTCCGAGCAGCTTGACCGCGGGCAGGTTGTTGAAGCGGTCGAGCGAATCCGGCCCCGAGGTGTAGCTCACCTTCGCCAGCGCCTTGACCGGCACCATCTGTCCGGTATTGGAACGCACGTAGAGCTCGCCGATGGAGTCCGGGCTGCTGCGGTACTGCGGCTCCGCCGACATCAGCACCTGCCAGGTGCGGCCGAAGCGGTTGAAGTCGTTCACGTAGAATGAGCCCAGCGTCGCGGCCAGCGTGTCGTAGACGTCGTTGATCGGCACGCCCAGCGCCTTGGCCTTTTCGCGGTCCACGTCCACGCGCAACTGCGGAACGTTGGAGCGCCACAGCGTCTGCACGCCGGCCAGCATCGGATCCTTGTTGGCCGCCGCGAGGAACTGACCCATCGCCTGCGCGAGCGCCTGCGGGCCGCCTTCGCCGCGGTTCTGGATGTAGAACTCGAAGCCCCCGGCGTTGCCCAGCCCGAAGATCGGTGGCGGCGCGAAGGCGAGCACCAGACCTTCCTTGATGTGCGCGGTCTTCACGAAGTAGTCGCCGACCAGCATCCGGGTATCGATGCCCGGGCGCTCATCCCAGTGCTTCTGCGTCACGAAGATCGTCGCCGCGTTGTTGCGGAAACCCCCGCCGATGAAGTCCAGGCCGGTGAACGCCACAGCGTACTCGTTGGCGGGGTTGGACTGGATCGCCTTGAGCACTTCGCCGACCACCCTGTCGGTGCGCTCGAGCGTGGCGCCGTCAGGCAGGAACACCGCGCCGATGTAGTACCCCTGGTCCTCGTCCGGCACCAGGCTGCCCGGGGTGAAGCGCCAGAGCCCGGCGGTGATCGCCACCATGCCGGCGAACAGCGCCACCCCGATCGCGCCGCGCCGGATCATCCAGGCTGCGCCGTCGGTATAGCGGTGCGTGACCCGATGGAACCAGTCGTTGAACCAGCGGAAGAAGCGCCCGGGGGCCTTGTGCTCGCGCTTGAGGATCAGCACGCACAGGCTGGGGGTGAGCGTGAGCGCGATGATGCCCGACAGGACCACGGCGATCGAGATGGTGACGGCGAACTGCCGGTAGAGCTCTCCGGTCAGCCCGCCGAGGAAGGCGATCGGGATAAACACCGCGCACAGGGTCAGCACGATCGCGATGACCGGGCCGCTGACTTCACGCATCGCCTTGATCGCAGCCTCGCGCGCTTCGAGACGCTCCTCGTGCATGATGCGCTCGACGTTCTCCAGCACCACGATGGCGTCGTCGACCACGATGCCGATCGCCAGCACCATGCCGAACAGCGTGAGCGTGTTGATCGAATAGCCGAGGACGAACAGCCCGGCGAAGGTCCCGATCAGCGATACCGGCACGGCGGCGAACGGAATCAGCGTCGCGCGCCAGTTCTGCAGAAAGAGGTACACCACGAGGAATACCAGCGCCATCGCCTCCAGCAGCGTCTTCACCACCTCGCGGATCGACACCTCGACGAAGTCGGTGGTGTCGTAGACGATCTGGTATTCGAGTCCTGGCGGGAAACGCCGGGACAGGTCCTGCACGGTGCGCTCGACTTCCTTGGCGACGTCGAGCGCATTGGCGCCCGGTTGCAGGAAGATGCCGAGCAGCGCCGACTCCTTGCCGTTGACCCGCCCGATGAAGTCGTAGTCCTTGGCGGCCAGCTCCACGCGCGCCACGTCCTTCAGGCGCAGCGCCGAGCCGTCCTGGCTGGAGCGGATGATGATTTCCTCGAACTCCCTGGGATCGGCGAGCCGTCCCCTGGTGGTGATCGTGTAGACGAGTTCCTGGGAGCCGTTGTTGGGCGACTGGCCCACCTTGCCGGCGGCGAATTGCGCGTTCTGCTCGTTCAGCGCCTGCAGCAGGTCCGCCGTCGTCACCTTCAGTTGCGACATGCGATCGGGCCGCAACCAGATGCGCATGGCGTAGTCCTTGGCGCCGAAGATCTGGACATTGGTGGTGCCAGGGATGCGCTTGATCGTGTCGAGCACGTTCAGCGTCACGTAATTCGAGACGTACAGGTCGTCGAAGCGCCCGTCCGGCGAGTTGAACGCCAGCACCTGCAGGAAAGAGGTCGAGTTCTTTTCGACCGTGACGCCCTGCCGGCGCACTTCCTGGGGCAGGCGCGCTTCGGCCTGCTTGACCCGGTTGTTGACGTTGACGGTGGCCTGGTCGATGTCGGTCCCGATCTCGAAAGTGACGTTGATCTCGACCATGCCGTTGGAACCGGAATTGGAGGACATGTAAAGCATGTCCTCCACGCCGTTGATCTGGTTTTCAAGCGGCGCGGCGACGGTCTGCTCGAGCACTTCCGCGGAAGCGCCCGGATAGATCGCGCGCACGGTCACTACCGGCGGCGCGATCTCGGGATATTGGGCGATCGGGAGCACGCGGATGGCGGCCAGCCCCGCGAGCACCATGAAGATCGAGAGCACCGCCGCGAAGATCGGGCGGTCGATGAAAAAACGTGAAAACATCGCGGCGCGTCTCCCTCAATTGGCGCGCCATGCCGGGCCGGCATCCGCGGTTTTCGCGCCTTCCGGCTTCTTCGGCTGCGGCGCTGCCGGCTGCGCGGGAGGCGGCGCAGCGGGCTGCGCGATGCGCACCGGAGAGCCTGGACGCGCCTTGACCATGCCGTCGACGATTACCCGGTCGCCGGATTGCAGGCCGCCCAGAATGATCCAGTCCTCGCCCTGCCAATCGCCGACTTGCACCGGGCGCGGCTCGACGATGCCCTGGGCGTTGACGGTGAGCACGATCTTGTGCCCTGGCCCCTCCAGCACGGCGCGTTGCGGAACCGCGATCGCCTGTGGGCGCGTCGCTCCGGAGAGCTGCACGCGCACGAACTGCCCCGGGCGCAGCAGTTGCTGTGGGTTGGGCAGGACCGCCCGCGCCTCGATGGTCCCGGTGCCGGAGTCCACGCGCACGTCGGTGAAATCGACCTTGCCCGTGCGCGGATACGCGCTGTCGTCGGCGAGCTTGACCTTGACGTCGAACTTCCCGTCTTTGGGCAGAACCAGGCGTCCCTCGGCCACGGCGCGCGTGAACTTCAGGTGCTCCGCCTCCGTGAAGCTGAAGATCACCCAGATCGGATCGATCTGGGTGATGGTGGTGAGCAGCGTCTGCTGCGCTTGTACGAGGCTGCCTTCGGACTGCAGCGCGCGTCCCGAGATGCCGCTGATCGGTGCTGCCACGCGGGTATAGGAAAGGTTCAACCGCGCCTCGGTCACCGCTGCCTGCGCGGCCTTGACGTTGGCAGCCGCGATCTGTTCGGCCGAGACCGCGTCGTCGTAGTCCTTCTGGCTGACCGCCTTGGCTTCCCACAACGGTTTCAGGCGCGCGGCGTCACGGCTGGCCTGTGCCGCGGCCGCTTCCGCGCTGGCCAGTTGCGCTTCGGCTCGCGCCAGGGCGGCGCGATACGGTTCGGAGTCGATGGTGAACAGGCTCTGGCCTGCGGAGACCCGTGTCCCCTCGGTGTAGTTCCACTTCTCGAGAATGCCCGACACGCGTGGCCGCACTTCGACCTCGCGGATTCCCGCAATCTGCCCGACGTATTCATAGGTGGCCGGCAGGTCGCGCGGTTGCACCTCCACGACGTTGACCTCGGGTGGCGGAGGAGCGGACTGTGGCTGCGCCGATGGCTGGTTGCAGGCGACCACGGCAGCGGCGAGCGCGGCCACCAGGCTGCGCTGGGCGACGAGCAGGGCGTTCATTTCGGAGCTCCTTTGTTACGCATTTGTTTCCGGCAGTGCCGGCGGGTGAATGCGGACGAGACAGGCGGCGGAGTTTACATACATGCAGGAATGTA
The DNA here is from genome assembly GCA_035560005.1 of Burkholderiales bacterium. Classification (NCBI taxonomy): domain Bacteria; kingdom Pseudomonadati; phylum Pseudomonadota; class Betaproteobacteria; order Burkholderiales; species Burkholderiales bacterium. The sequence goes on from DATMAN010000031.1 coordinate 147,490, forward strand.
TGTAAAGTATCATCTTGCTCTATGCGCGAGGGAGACAGTGAGAAGGACGAAGGAGGAAGCGCAGGCCACGCGCAGCCAGATTCTCGACACCGCGGAGCGGGTGTTCAGCGAGAAAGGCGTGTCGCGCACCTCGCTCAACGACATTGCCGAGACGGCGGGCTGCACGCGGGGTGCAATTTACTGGCATTTCAAGAACAAAGCCGATCTTTTTCAAGCGATGATCGAGCGGGTGGCGCTGCCCATGGAGGAAATGGTGCGCGCCGCCGGCGACGAAACGGCCGAGGACCCGCTGCAGAGGGTACGCGCCGCTTGCGTCTACGTCTTGCGCAAAACTGCTCTGGACCCTCAGGTCCGGCGCGTGCTCGAGATCGCCTTCTTCAAGTGCGAGATCGACGAGGACATCGGCCAGCTGGTCGGCAGGCAGATGGAGTGCAGGGCCGAAGGGATGGAGATGTTTCAGCGCGCGTTTCGTAATGCCGTGCGCCGCGGACAGTTGCCAAGGCACGTGGACGCGCGCAGGGCCACCATTGCCCTCATGGCGTTCATCGATGGCCTGCTCTACAACTGGCTGCTCAAGCCGGAGCTGTTTCCGCTGGCCAAGGACGCCGAGTGGTACGTGGACCTCTACCTGGCGGCACTGAAGCGCTTTCCCCAACCGCGCGCATCTCGCGGCGTGAGGGGGCGGCGGACAGCGGCGCAGCCGTGACGGTTCAGGCGGGTTAATCCGCGCGCATTCGGGATCGGTCGGGCCGCCCGGCTATTGCAGGTCGAGGGCGTGTCTTTTGAGGTCTTCCAGAGACACCACGGCCAGCGCGGCTTCATGCGTGGCCGCCAGAACCACCGGTGGAGCCTTTCCGGCTTGCAGCGCCTCCTTCCAGCGCGTGGCGCACAGGCACCAGCGGTCTCCGGCCTTGAGACCGGGAAACTCGAATTCCGGCACCGGTGTGACCAGATCGTTGCCGCGCTGCACGGAAAAGTCGAGAAACTCCCGGGTCATCTGCGCGCACACCACGTGCAAGCCCAAATCCCGCTGATCGGTGTCGCAGCATCCATTGCGGAAAAATCCGGTCAGCGGCCTTGCACTGCAAGTCTGCAGCGGGCCACCGAGCACGTTGCGCGCGCGGCTGCCGCCGGAATGAGTAGGATCGAAAAGCATGCAGCAGTCCTCCTGGCTCAGGCGCGATGAAATCACCGTTGCGGCTCGCCGACAAGTCCGTGGTCCCAATTGCGGCAGCCCAGTCGTCTCGCAACGACATCGTCACTGCCGATCATAGCGGCCTCTTGCTTTCCGCGCGCAGCGATTAGCCCGCAATAACAGCGACGTAGCGCCAGTACCGGCGAACGCGGCCGCGCTGCGGTGCAGCGCCCCTTTCTGGCCCGCGGGTTGCACGTTTTGTCTTGATTCGACCCGGCGTTCGCCGTCCGCGCTGAACGCGGGACACATCCCTCGAGGGAGGAACCATGGGCTTCTGGGAATCGCTGTTGATCTGGCCTGAGCGCCCGCTGCCATCGCTGCTCGTGCTGCTGGTGCTGGCCATGCCGTTCCTGTATGTCGCACGCGATCCGGTGCACACGCTGATCCGGCGTTTCGCGCGGGCGCTTTGCAATCCGTTGCGACTGGGCGCGCGCTGGCTCTCGGAAACCGCGCTGCGTCTGCGCAACCGCAACCGCGAGGTGCTGTTCGCCCACGGCGGACGCGAGGTGAAGCTCGCCATCGAGCGCGAGTTCGAGCGGGTGACCACGCTGGTGCAGCGGGATCTGGAAGGCTATCCGGCGCTGCAGCGCAGGCTGATGGACCAGATCACGCGCATCGAGGAAGACTACAAGAGAAGCGCCGAAGTGCCGCCACCACCGCCGGAGTGGGTGAAGGCCATCGAAGCCATCGCCAAGATCAAGGCGACCGGAGACGGGGTGGTCGAGCGCATCCTGTCCGACATCCGCGACTCGATCGACGAGATCTACCAGAAGGTCGTGGCGGAATATCGCGGCGCCTACCAGGAACGCCACCATATCCTGAAGGGCTTTCTGCCCTTCTGGCGCTCGGTCAGTCAGACGCTTACCCAGGTGGAGCGCAACATCACCAGTCTGCACGACAGCGCCACAAAGATCGATTCCAATGTTTCCAAGCTGGAGAACATCTTTGCACGCCGTGAACAGGCCGAGCACTTCCTGACGACTTCCGCGACGACGCAGTTCTTCATCGCCGGCCTGGTCATGCTGGTGGCGTTCGGCGGCGCGTACGTGAACTTCAAGCTGATCGCGCTGCCGATGTCGGCGATGGTAGGCGGCGGTGACTACATTACCGAAACCCTGCGCGCCTCGGAGATCGCCGCGCTGGTGATCATTCTGTTCGAGACGCTGATGGGCCTGTTCCTGATGGAGACGCTGCGCTTCACCAGCCTCTTTCCGCTGGGCAACATCACCGAAAAGATGCGCCGCCGGCTGATGTGGGCGTCGCTCGCCATCCTTCTGGTGCTGGCCGGCGTGGAAGTGGCCCTCGCAGTCATGCGCGACCTGATCGTCTCTGCCGACGTGGCGCTGAAGCAGAGCCTGGGGACGGGCGCCGCGGCTGCGGCCGAAAACGGCTGGGTCGGGCGGATCCCCACCTTCGGGCAGATGATCCTGGGCTTCACGCTGCCGTTCGCGCTGGCCTTCGTCGCCATCCCGCTCGAATACTTCGTGAATTCCGGCCGCATCGTGCTCGGCACGGGTCTCGTGCTGCTCATGCGTTCGGGTGCCTTTGCCCTGCGCCTCGGTGCTAATCTGGCGCGCGAAGGCGGAAAGCTGGCCGTCACCCTCTACGACGTGGTGATCTTTGCGCCGCTCGCCATCGAGCGCTGGGTCAACGCCATGCGCGAGACCAGCGCGCGGCGCAACAAGATGCGCGCCATTTCCGGCTTCGGCAAGCGCGCCTCCGGTAGCGAGGAGCTGATATGAGCGCCCGCCCGTGGATTCTGGCGGTGGCGCTCGTACTGTCGGCCTGCGGGCCGAAGGCGAATCACAACCATGCGGTCTTCGTCCTGGTCGACACCTCGGGAACCTATGCGGCGGAGGTCGGCAAGGCCCAGCGCCTGATCAATTATCTGCTGGGCACCCTGAATCCCGGCGATACGTTGGCGGTGGGGCGCGTGAAGAGCCGCAGCTTCAGCGAGAAAGACATTGTCGCCAAGGTGAGCCTCAACACCGATCCGCTGCAGGCCAACCAGCAAAAGCGCATGTTCAGCGAACAGGTCGCGGCCTTTACCAGAAACGCCCAGAACGCCCGCGGCAGCAGGTACACTGACATCACCGGCGGCATCATCCAGGCGGCCGAGTTTCTCAACGAGACCGGCGCCGGTCGCAAGACCATCATCGTCTTCTCCGACATGCAGGAGGAGCTCGACTACAAGACCGTGCGCGACTTTCCGATCAAGCTGGATGGAATCCGCGTCATCGCGCTCAACGTGACCAAGCTCGAGACCGACAACGTCGATCCGCGCCGCTACATCAGCCGGCTGGAGTGGTGGGAGCGGCGCGCCCGCGCCGCCGGCGCCGCCGAGTGGCGCGTGGTCAACGACATGGAGCACCTCGAACGCATCTTCCAGAAGCGCGGCTGAAGGTTCGGAAGCAAGCCGGGAAAGGCCCGGCGCAGACATGCCTTTGCGTCGGGTCCCTCTTTCGATGCCGCGTTAGCGAAAGATACAGGAAGTCGCCGCCGGCGGCACGCCAAAGGCGACGATCCAGTACGCTCTCCCCTCGAACCGGAAGTCGCCGACCAGGCTCATCCCCAGGCCGTCCACGTGCGCCGAGAACGAGCGCGTGTTGGACTTGCCGATGAAGCAGGCAGCCACTTCGAAACGCCCCCGGATCTCTTCCTTGAGCTGCCCGATCAGCCCGCGCAGGATACCCTTGCCGCGAAACGCGCGCGCCACGCAGACCGGTCCGTAGATGCAGCATGTTGCGTTGTCGAGGGGCTTGCCGAGATACGACAACTTCTGGAACTGCTGCCTCATCGCCTGCAGAGTCGGTATGTCCGCGCCAAATGACCGCGGCGCGCAGCAGGCATAGCCCGTCAGTACACCGTTTGCCTCCGCCACCGCGACTGCGCCGCCGGCGTTCATCTCGCCAAATTGTTCCGGGGAGAACTGCGCGGACAGGTAGCCGTCGCGCTTGTCTTCCTCCTCGAGCTTCCATGCCAGATTGGCGTCCTGCAGTGCGATTACGGCAGGCCAATCGTCGTCGCGCGCACGCCGGAAATTCATGGAGTGCGCACGCGGTCGGCGACGAAGGGGTTGGTTCTGCGCTCGGCCCCGATCGTTGACAGCGGACCGTGTCCAGGCACGAAGGTCACGTCCTCGCCGAGCGCCCACAACTGCGTCGTGATGGAGCGGATCAACGTGTCGTAATCGCCGCGCGGGAAGTCGGTGCGGCCGATCGAACCGCGGAACAGTACGTCTCCCACCAGGGCGAGGCGGCTCTGCGGATGGAAGAACACCACGTGGCCCGGCGTGTGTCCCGGGCAATGGCGCACCTCCAGCGTGACGTTGCCGAACCGGACGCTCTCGCCGTCGTGCAGATACCGATCGGGAACGAACTTCTCCAGCCGGGGGAAACCGAACATGCGTCCCTGCTCGGGCAGCCGGTCGATCCAGAACTGGTCGTCCTCGTGGGGGCCCTCCACCGGCACTTCGAAGCGCGCCTTCAACTGCGCCGTACCACCGCAATGGTCGATGTGCCCGTGGGTGAGAAGAATCTTCTCGAGCCTCGCCCCGGCTTTCTCCAAGGCGCCCACGATGCGATCGAGATCTCCGCCGGGGTCGACCACGGCGGCCGTACCGGTTTCCTCGCAGAGCAGCAGCGAGCAGTTCTGCTGGAATGGCGTGACGGGAATGACGGTGACTTTCACGGCGCGAAATTCTACGCGCAAGGAGCGAAACGGACAGCCGACACGAGGACTCCGCGAAGCCGCTTCGCGGTGCCCGACTCCGGGCGGCGTGCGCGCTTGCGGTATCAGCCGCGCAGGCGCACGGGCTCACCCATCACGTATGTGGCTTCGACGTTGCGCTCGTCTCCGAGCATCATCAGGGCGAACAGCTTCTCCTGGAGCGTTTCGGCGGCACGCACGCGGCGCATCATGAGCGGGGTGGAGTCCAGGCGCAACACCACGAAGTCGGCTTCCTTCCCGGGAGCGAAATTCCCGATGTACTCGTCCAGTGCCAGTGCCCGCGCACCGCCCAGCGTGGCCAGGTAGAACGCCTGCCACGGTGAAAGGCGCTGCCCGCGAAGCTGCGCGACCTTGTAGCCCTCGTGCATCGTGCGCAGGAGGCCGAAGCTCGTGCCGGCGCCCACATCCGTACCGAAGCCCATTCGCATTCCGGCGCGCATGGCGGCGTCGAAATCGAACAGCCCGCTGCCCAGGAAAAGATTCGAGGTCGGGCAGACAGCGGCGGCGGCCCGTGCCTCAGCCATGCGCCGGCGGTCCTGCTCGTCGAGATGGATGCAGTGGGCATACACCGCACGCTCGCGCACCAGCCCGAAGCGATCGTAGACGTCGAGGTAGCTTCGGCTCTTCGGGAACAGTGTGCGCACCCACTGGACTTCGCGCACGCTTTCCGCGAGATGGCTCTGGATGTGCACGTCGGGATGTTCGGCGGCGAGCTGGCCGGCCAGCTCGAGCTGCGCCTCAGAGCACATTCCGGCGAAGCGGGGCGACACCGCATAGCGAAGGCGCCCGCACCCGTGCCACTTCTCGATCAGTGCCGCGGAGTCGCGGTAGCCGCTTTCGGGGGTGTCGCGCAACGGTTCCGGACAGTTGCGGTCCATCAGCACCTTGCCGGAGATCAGCCGCAGATTGCGCGCAAGCGCGCGCTCGAACAGCGCCTCTACCGACGCGACATGTACGGTCGCGAAGACGAGTGCGGTGGTGGTGCCGTTGCGCAGCAGCTCTTCGAGAAAGAAATCGGCGGTTTCTCGGGCGTGGGCCGGATCGCCGAATCTGTGCTCTGCGGGCAGGGTGTAGCGCTCCAGCCAGTCGAGAAGCTGTGCGCCGTAGGAGGCGATGACGTCGACCTGCGGGTAGTGAACGTGCGTGTCGACGAACCCCGGGACGATCAGCCGGGCACGATAGTCCGCAACCGCGGTGCCGGCGGGCAGCGCCGGCAACAGCTCGGCGGCGGGTCCGGCCGCCTGTATCCGGCCGTCTGCCACCACCAGCAGCCCGTCCTCGAAGAAGCGGTAGGCGTGCGGATCGTGGCCCTCGCCCGGATCGGCAAGGAAGTGCAGGAGCATGCCGCGAAAGGCGTGGGGCGCAGACACGGAAGCACCGCTTCCTGACTAGCGGTGCAACGCGCGCCGGAGCCGGGCGACGCCCTCTTCCAGCCGCTCGTCGCTCGCCGCAAAACACCAGCGCACGAAACCTTGCCCTTCCGCGCCGAACGCGATGCCCGGCGCGAGCCCGAGGCCGGCTTCGCAGACCAGGCGCTTGCAGAAGCCCAGGCTGTCGGCGGCGCCCGAAACGCGAAAGAACGCATACATGGCGCCTTCCGGTGCGGGGGCTTGCACGCCGGGCAGCTCGCGCAGGCGCGCGAACAGGAAATCGCGCGCGTGCCTCAGGCGCGCGTTGAAGTCGCGAGGCACCTGCTCGCCCCGTTCGATGGCGGCCACACCTGCGCGCTGCACGAACGCGGGCGCGCACGACGTGTTGTACTCGATCAGCGTACTGATGCTCGCCGTCAGCGGCTCGGGCATCACGACCCAGCCCAGCCGCCAGCCCGTCATCAACCAGGATTTCGAGAACGTGTTCGTGCTGACCAGCCGGTCCTGCGGGTCGGCGATATCGAGAAACGAGGGCGCCACGCCCGAGCCGTTGCCGAAGTACAGGCGCTCGTAAGCGTCGTCGGCCAGGATCCAGATACCGTGCCTGCGGCAATGTTCCAGGACCGCTCTGAGCGCCTGCTCGTCGATGGTCCAGCCGGTGGGATTGTTCGGAGAATTGATGTAGACGGCGCGGGTGCGGGGTGTCAGCTCGCGCAGCAGCCGGTCGAGATCCAGCGTCCAGCCGGCCGTGGAGAAGTCGAGCGCAAAGGTTGCTGCGTCCGCCCCCAGGATCTTGGGGATCTCCACCAGATTGGGCCACACCGGCGTGACGATGACGACGCGATCCCCGGGTCCCACCAGTGCCTGGGTGGCGAGCATCAGCGCCGACATGCCCGAGTTGGTGACCGCGACGCGCTCGACCGAAATCGGCCGGTGCAACCGCGTGAGGTAGCGGGCGATCGCCTCGCGCAGCGCCGGGATGCCGAGGTTGTGCGTGTAGAAGGTCTCGCCGGCATCGAGCGAGTCGATCGCGGCCTGCCGGATGAACTCCGGCGTCACTTCGTCCGGCTCGCCGAACCAGAACGCGACGACGTCGTCCTTGCCCATGCCGGCGTTGGCCACTTCGCGGATCTTCGAGGAGCGCAGCGCCTGCACGGCCGGCCGCGCGCCCAAGGACAGGTGCTGCATGTTCGGTATTGAAAGGAGTGAGCGGCAATTTTCTCACGTGCTGGCGTGATGCCCAACTGCCCGCGGGCTTTCGGAGAATGCGGCGCGAACCGGGAGTGAAGGCACGCAGGAACCCCGGGGCGGATCTGCAAAAAAATAGGCCGGTCATCCTTTCGGATGCCGGCCTAAGAGAGGCGGGGCAACTGCACCTCCCTTGACCCCGCCGCTAGGGGTAGCTATGGCACGAGAGCCTCTTCTTCTTCGGGAATCAATCCGATTCGCCGCCGCACGATCTGATCCATCCCGGTCGCGCTTCGATGCAGCGCGCTCAGCAGCAGGTCTTCCCGGGGCGAGGCGACCTGGGCGGGGCGATTGCGTGCGATGCGGTCGATGGCGGCCTGAAAGGCGGAAGCGAGTGTCTGCGTCATTTGTTTTCTCCCTGTTCCGTAGGTCCGCCACCGCGGCGGCCTTGGTGCGCATCCTTGCGCAGTCGCGCCGCGCCAGTAAACGGCGGCGAGAGGTGTTGATGCAGCCGCGCCTCCCGGTATCAAATACCGCTACTTTTCGCCGCTAGCCCGGAGGTGACTGTGTCCCAGGCCGAAGCGCTCGTCGAGGCGCTGAAGAAGGTCTTGCGCGCCCGCAAACTCAATTACGCGCAGGTCGCGCGGGCCCTCAAGCTGTCGGAAGCGACCGTCAAGCGCATGTTTTCCAAGAACGATTTCTCGCTCGACCGCTTCGAGGAGGTGTGCAAGCTGGCCGATGTGACAGTGGCCAGCCTGGTGCGCGACCTGGACAGCGCCAATACCTACATCTCCAGCCTGACCCTGGAGCAGGAAAAGGAGATCGTCGGCAACCCGAAGCTGCTTTTGGTGGCCGTGTGCGCGCTGAACCACTTGACGCTGGAGCAGATCGTGGACATCTACGACGTGAGCAAGACCGAGTGCATCCAGTTGCTGGTCAGGCTCGACCGCATCCGCTTTCTCGAACTGCTGCCCAACAACCGCATCAAGCTCAAGGTCTCGCGCACCTTTTCCTGGCTGCCCAATGGCCCGATCCGCCGCTACTTCCTGGAGCGGGCCGAGCGCGAGTACTTCCGGTCCAACTTCGACCGCGACAACGAGCACATCGCGGTCATCAACGGCATGCTCTCCAAGTCGGCCAGCGAACGCATGATCGCCCGGCTGCGGCGGGTGGCGGCCGAGTTCGCGGAGCTGCACGAGGAGGAGAAGAATTTGCCGCTTGGCGCGCGCAAGCCCTCCACCCTGCTGCTCGCGATGCGTCCCTGGGAGCTGGACGCATTCCGCCAGTTGCGCCGCAAGAAGAAAAGCTGATTTGACGTCGACTTCTGCGCTTGGCTAGCATCGCGCCCTTGACCAGAGAGGACACCAATGGCTACCCGGTTTCTGAACTACATCGCCGGCGAGTGGGTTGCCGGCGCCACCGCGTCCAGGGACATCAACCCGTCGGACGTCTCCGATGTGCTCGGCGAATACGCGCAGGCCGACCAGAAGCAGACCGAGACCGCCATCGAGGCGGCGCGCGCGGCCTTCCCTGGCTGGGCGGTGTTCAACACCCAGTCCCGGGCCGATCTGCTGGACAAGATCGGCTCGGAGATCCTCGCGCGCCGTGAGGAGCTGGGCAAGCTGCTCTCGCGCGAGGAAGGCAAGCCGCTCGCCGACGGCATCGGCGAGGTCGTGCGCGCCGGCAATATCTTCAAGTTCTTCGCCGGCGAGGTCCTGCGGCGCGCCGGCGAGCTGCTGCCCTCGGTGCGCCCGGGCATCGAGGTCGAGATCACCCGCGAGCCGGTGGGGGTGGTCGGCATCATCTCGCCGTGGAACTTCCCCGCCGCGATTCCCGCGTGGAAGATCGCGCCCGCGCTCGCCTACGGCAACTGCGTGGTGTTCAAGCCGGCCGATCTGGTGCCCGGCATGGCACACGCCATCGCGCAGATCATCGCCAACGCCGGTGTGCCCAAGGGCGTGTTCAACTTCGTGATGGGCCGCGGAAGCGTGGTTGGCGAGACGCTGGTCAACGACCCGCGGGTGGACGCCATCACCTTCACCGGCTCGGTGGACACCGGCCGCAAGGTGGCGGCGAAGGCCGTGGCGCGCATGGCCAAGGTCCAGCTCGAAATGGGCGGCAAGAACCCGCTGGTCGTGCTGGACGACGCCGATCTGAAGACCGCGGTGGAATGCGCGGTGAACGGCGCCTTCTTCCAGACGGGGCAGCGCTGCACGGCGTCTTCGCGGCTCATCGTCACCAAGGGCATCTACGACCAGTTCGTCGCCGCCATGATCGAGCGCACCAAGTCCTTGAAGGTGGACCACGCGTTGAAGCAGGGTACCGAAGTCGGGCCGGTGGTGGACAAGAACCAGCTCAACCAGGACCTCTTCTACATCGAGGAGGGCAGGAAGGAAGGCGCGAAGCTCGCCTTTGGCGGCAGCCTGCTCAAGCGCGAGACCGAAGGCTTCTATCTGGAGCCCGCGCTCTTCATCGACACCGACAACAAGATGCGGATCAACCGCGAGGAAGTGTTCGGTCCGGTCGCGACCGTCATTCCCGCCCGGGACTACGAGGAAGCGCTCGCCATCGCCAACGACACACCGTTCGGCCTTTCTTCCGGCATCTGCACTGCCTCGCTCAAGCATGCGGCGCACTTCCGCAGGAACAGCCAGGCCGGCATGGTGATGGTGAATCTGCCGACCGCGGGCGTCGACTACCACGTGCCGTTCGGCGGACGCAAGGGTTCCAGCTACGGCCCGCGCGAGCAGGGTCGCTACGCGCAGGAGTTCTTCACCGCGGTCAAGACGAGCTACGTGCTGGCCTGAGCTGCCTCACTTCTCGTCAGGCGGGCCGGCGGCCGTGGCGAGGTGTTTTCCTGCCGCAACTTCTCGACGTTTGACCTCGCAACGCGCTCGAGGCGGTGCGCGCTGCCTCGGCCATGGTGGGAGCTCATGCCGGTTGTTTGCGCACGGCTCGCACGTCGATGACAAGCGCTAGACACCGCGGCTCCTTTGCCGGCTCGCGAGATGGATGCCGGCGACGATGAGCGCCAGCCCCACCGCGTGATAGACCTGCGGCGTCTCGCCCAGCAGCAGGGTGGACAACGCCCCGGCGAAGATCGGCGTGAGATTCGCGAAGTAGATGGGCAGCACCGCCCCGACTCTCGCCACCCCCCGCGCCCAGGCGTAATAGGCCACGAGCGAGGGAAAGATTCCCACGTAGGCCAGTGCGCCGATCGTCGTCGCATTCCAGGTGATCGGCACCGAGCCCGTCACGGCCTCGGCCGCCGCGAGCGGCGCGATCGCGATCGTGCCCACCACGATCTGCGCCGCCAGAAACGGACCGAGCGAGATGTCCGGGCGGCGCGTGCGCAGCAGCCAGGTGTAGAACGTCCACGTGAGGTTGGCGGCGAGCATGATCAGATCGCCCGGCGCGAACTGAAAAGCGAGCAGGCGCGCCGGTTCGCCGCGCGCCAGCACCCACACCACACCTGCGAGCGACAGCGCGGCGCCGGCCCACTGCCCGCCGCGCGCCGGCTCGCCGAAGAAGAGCGCGCCGGTGGCCAGCACGAACACCGGCATCGAGGCGGCGATCAGCGTGACGTTGATCGCGGGCGAAGTCTGCAGGGCGAGGTACTGGAAGGTGTTGTAGCAGCCGATGCCGAGTGCTCCGACCAGAGTGACCAGCTTCCAGTGCGCGACGAGCGCGCGCCGCTGCGCCCACAGTGCCGGCCAGACCCAGGGCAGAAGCACCGCCGCCGCGATCAGCCAGCGCGTGAACGAGAGCGCCAGCGGCGGAAACAACCCCACCAGCGCGCGTCCGACCACCGCATTGCCGGCCCAGAACAGCGGCGGAAGCGTGAGCAGCACCGCGGTGCGCAGATCGAGTGTCGTGCGCCGGCTCGCCATGCCCGCGCCCTCCGACGTGACACTCGGCGAGCTTGCTTCATGCGCGGGCGATTCCTTTTCCTGAGACTCAGCCATGTCTGCCTGACCTGACCACCCTCCTCATTTGGCGCGCAACGCCGCCGCAACGAGAGGGCAGAATCAGTCGTCTTCCCTCTCGGGAACGGGGGCGCATCCGGGCCTTGTTTTCATGGTCCAAGCCGTCGCGCTGCAAGCATCCTCGGTAGGGTCGGCGAAAGCCGAGCCGTTGGCAAGAACGCGCCCCATCTCTTGAGCGCGTATGCGTCGAACATGTCTGAATGCGTTTGTCATCGTTCGCGTGCTTCGCCATTGCCGTCAGCTTGTAAGCGCAACGCGATGATTTGTGGCGCGATTTTTCGAATCTGTCATTTTGATAGATTTGCCTTGCGCCACGGATTGCACTAGCGTTTGCTCAAAGGATACGCAGTACGCGGGCAGCACTGCCGCGATCCGGCCGGGCACGGAGCCCGGAGGGGCAAAGGGAGGACGCGGCGCCGTGGGGTACGCCAGCGTTCGAGGCGACAACAAGAAGAAGAACGGAAGGCGAGGAAGCGGGCGGCATGGATCGATACCACGGGGTGCCCATCGGCGCCGCGGACCTGGTGTGGGCGCTGGGCAGCCTCGCACGACTGCATCGCAGGCCATTCGACGCGGAGTTGCTGCTGCAGCAGTTCCCGCCACCGTATTGCATCGAGTCGCTCGTCGCCGCCTGCCGCGCGCTGGGCCTCAAGGCCATCATTTTCCACCGGAATCTCGCAGCCGTATCGCGAAGCGACTTGCCCTGCGTGGCGATAGTCGCCGGCAACGAGCAAAGTCCATCGGCGCAGACCACGACTGCGCAACCCACAATGGGCTTGGTCCTGCTCACCGCGCTGGACAGCCAGAGGGTGCAGTACTTTGCGCCGAGTTCCGGCGCCGCGCTGCTCGCGGCGCGCGCCGACTTCGAGCGCCTCTTCAGCGGGCAGCTCATCCGCGTGAACGCGGTCCAGCCGCGGCCCCGGGATGCGGATGCGCTCGCGCAGACCCGGCCCGCATTCGGCTTGCGCTGGTTCGTCCCCGAGCTGCTCAAGCATCGCAAGATCTGGCGCGACGTCCTGACCGCCTCACTTTGCATCCAGGTCCTCGCGCTCGCCACGCCTTTGTTCACCCAGGTCATCATCGACAAGGTCGTGGTCCACCGCACGATGAGCACGCTTGCCGTGGTAGGCGTCGCGCTGGTGATGTTCCTGCTCTTTTCCGCGGCGCTGTCCTGGGTGCGGCAATATCTGATCCTGCATACCGGGAACCGCGTCGATGCCGTGCTCGGCAGTCAGGTCTTCGAGCACTTGTTGAAGCTTCCGCCGCGCTACTTCGAGCGAAGACCCACCGGGGTCGTCATCACCCGCGTGCATGCGGTGGAGACGATCCGCGAGTTCGTCACCGGCGCGGCGATCGCGCTGGTGCTCGACCTGCCGTTCCTGATGGTGTTCCTGGTCATCATGTTCTGGTACTCGTGGTTCCTCACCCTGCTCGCTGTCGGCTTCCTCGCTGCGATCGCGGCGATCAGCCTGGCAGTGGTGCCTGCGTTGCGTGCGCGGCTCAACGAGCAGTTCCTGCTCGCGGCACGCAACCAGGCGTTCCTGACCGAATACATCTCCGGCATCGAGACCGTGAAGTCGCTGCAGATGGAGCCACAGTTGAAGCGCACCTTCGGCGATTACCTGGCCGGGTATCTCAAAGCCGGCTTTCGCACCCGGCAGCTCTCCAACACCTTCAGCGTCGCCGCTGCCGCGCTCGAGCAGCTCATGAACGTGTCGCTGCTGTGCGTGGGCGCCTGGTACGTGATGAACAACGTCGGCTTCACCATCGGCATGCTGGTCGCCTTCCAGATGTTCGCAAGCCGCCTGTCCCAGCCGGTCATGCGCATCGCGAATCTCTGGCAGGAATTCCAGCAGGCCGCCATTGCCGTCAAACGGCTGGGCGATGTGATGGACGCGCCGGCGGAGCCGTATTCGATCGTCCCGGCCCGCGAACGCAAGGCGCAAGGACGCATCGAGATCGAGAACCTTTCGTTCCGGTATGGCGAAGACCGGCCGTATCTGTATCGGGGCCTCAACCTCGTCGTCGAAGCCGGCCAGTGCCTCGCGATCCTGGGTCCCTCGGGCTGCGGCAAGAGCACGCTGGCGAAACTCCTGCAGGGCTTCTACCAGCCCACCGAAGGCGCGATCCGCATCGACGGCCACGACATCCGCCATCTCGCGGCCAACGAACTCAGGAGCTATTTCGGCGTGGTGCCGCAGGAGACCGTGCTCTTCTCGGGCACGATCTACGACAACCTGGTCCTCGCCAATCCGCTCGCCGGCTTCGAGGAAGTGATCCAGGCCTGCAAGCTGGCCGGGATCCACGAAGTGATCGAATCCCTGCCACAGGGCTATCAGACCGAGATCGGCGAGCACGGCGCCGGTCTGTCCGGCGGCCAGAAGCAGCGCCTTGCCATCGCCCGCGCGCTGCTCAAGCGCCCCAGGATCCTGATCCTGGACGAGGCGACGAGCCACCTGGATCAAGAGACGGCCCGCGGATTCTGGGAGACCGTCAATCGATTCGCGGGTCAAGTCACCATCCTGCTCATCGCGCACGAGCCCCCGGCGGGATCTTGCGCAACCGCGGAGATCCGCCTCGATGCGGGTGAACGGCCGTGATGCTTGGCGGAACGAGGCAGCGGATCGATGCGTCCGGGCAACGCCTGACCGCGCGCAGGGGCCCTGAAGCCGATCGACGCAACAGCGAGCCAAGCCCACCCGAACGGAGCTCTCTCTCATGAGGTTTTACTCCATCGGCCTCTTTAGCGTTGTCCTGCTGGCGGTGATCTATTTCGTGGGCACCTGGGTGCTGGTTGCCTTTGGCGCCTGGCTCAGGCGGCGCTGGAAGCGCGCGTGGTGGGCGATGGTGCCGCTTTTCTTGCTGCTCTACATCGCTCCGATCGCCGAGGAGCTGTGGATTGCCTGGAACTTCGGGCGG
>DATMAN010000032.1 GCA_035560005.1 Burkholderiales bacterium
CAGCGTCGCGCCGGTCGGGCCCTTGTTCTTCGAGCGCTCATAGCACTCGACGCCGCGCGCATTGTTGTACTCCGTCTCGCACTTCTCCCACGTGAACTTCACCCCGTTGATCCCGCCGTCGCGGTTGTTGAGCAGCTTGAAATAGTCGAGCATGCCGCCGGAGATGCCCGAGCCGCCCGGGGCGTACGGACCGACCCAGTAGAAATTGGCCGGCACGAACTGCTCTTTCGCCTGCGCCAGCACCGCGCCGGAAAAACCGGCTGTTGCGATGGCCGCAATGGCGATCGCAAACGCGTTTCGTTTCATCGGGTTTCCCTCCTCGAAGAACGTCTGGCGGCAGTATAGCGAATTGGGCGCCGGCTACCAAGACCCTCCGGCGAGCATGGAAATATCAGTGGGGGAAGGGCCAGAGCCGCAGCTTTTCCTTGCCGATCTGCCACAGGCGGGCAAGGCCGTGGGGTTCGACGATGAGGAAGAAGACGATCAGCGCCCCGAAGATGATCAGCTCGATGTTGGAGAGCCACGCATGCGGGATCTCGACCCCGACCAGGTGCGAGACCGCGCCGAAGAAGAGGTTGAGGAAGATGGGCAGCAGGGTGATGAAGGCGGCCCCGAGGAACGATCCCAGGATCGAGCCCACCCCCCCGATGATGATCATGAAGAGCACCCGGAAGGAAAGGTCGAGGTTGAACGCCTCGGGCTCCACGGTGCCGAGGTAGCAGAATGCGTAAAGCGCTCCCGCCACGCCGCAGTAGAACGAGCTGATGGCGAAGGCAAGGAGCTTCGTCTTCATGATCGGGATGCCGATCACGCTCGCGGCGACGTCCATGTCGCGCACCGCCATGAACGCGCGGCCGGTTTCCGATCGCATCAGGTTCTTCGCCGCAAGCGCCATCACGCTCACGATCGCCAGCGTGAGCAGGTATTTTTCCGCCGCGGTGTCGAATTCGACGCCGAGGATCTCGATTTTCCCGGCGGTGATCACGCCCGAGGCGCTGTAGTTGGAGAACCAGCCGAAACGCTGCAGCGCCCAGAGCACGAAGAACTGGCAGGCGAGCGTCGCCACCGCGAGATAGAAGCCCTTGATGCGCAGGCTGGGCAGGCCGAACACGATCCCGACGGCCGCCGCGCACAGGCCGGCAGCCGCGAACGACGCGAGGATCGGCATGCCCGGGACGCGCAGCTCGAAGTTGTAGGCCATGAACGCGCCCACCGCCATGAACGCGGCGGTGCCGAGCGAGAGCTGCCCGGCGTAGCCGGTGAGGATATTGAGGCCGAGTGCCGCGAGCGAGAAGATGAGAAACGGCGTGAGGATCGCCGCGAACCAGTACTGGTTGGCAACCGCCGGCACCACCACGAAGGCGACGAACAGAGCCGTCCAGAACGCGATCCGGTCCTGCCGGATCGGGAAGATCCGCTGGTCCTCGGCGTAGGATGACTTGAACTGCCCGGCTTCGCGGTAGAGCACGGCTACACCCGGTCAATGATTTTCTCGCCGAACAAGCCTTCCGGCCGCACGAGGAGGAAGATCAGCGCCACGACGTAGGCGAACCACGATTCGATCCCCTGCAGGTTCACCGGTGCGCCGATCAGCTCCGCAAGCCCCGGGCCGATCAGTTGCGGCAGGTACACCTCGGCGAGCTTTTCGCTCGCGCCGATGATCAGGCCGCCGACGATCGCGCCCGCCACCGATTCGAACCCGCCCAGGATCAGCACCGGCAGGGCCTTCAGCGCGATGAAGGTGAGCGAGTACTGCACGCCGTTGCGCGCGCCCCACATGAGGCCGGCGACCAGCGCGACGAACCCGGCCACCGCCCAGACGATCGCCCAGATGTGCTTGAGCGGGATGCCGACGGCGAGCGCCGCCTGATGGTCGTCGGCCACCGCGCGCAGCGCCCGGCCGATGCGCGTGTACTGGAAAAAGAGCGCGAGCACGACGACGAGCACGCCCGCCACGCCTGCGGCGAACAGGTCGAACTGGCTGACGTTGATGCCCCAGGTCTGCGACAGCCACTCCATCGGCACGTCCGGAATGCCCAGTTCCAGCCCGTGCGGCTGCGAGCCCCAGACGAGCTGCGACAGGCCCTCCAGCACGAAGGTG
>DATMAN010000033.1 GCA_035560005.1 Burkholderiales bacterium
CCGCCCGCCTGGTCGAACAGCTGCTCACCTTGGCGCGCCTGGAGTCGGGCGGGCAGCCAGGCAGCATGGCGCGCTGCGACCTGCGTGAAATCGTGCGCGCCGAGATCGCGGAGCATGCCCCGCGCGCACTGGAAAAGGGACTCGAACTCGCGCTCGAGGACGGTCCGCCCGTCTGGATGAACGGCGACGCCGGACTGCTCGCAATTCTCGCCCGCAACCTGGTGGACAACGCCGTGCGCTATACACCCGACGGGGGGACCATCGAAGCCGGCGTCTGGCGCGACGGGCAGGACGTGCGCCTCGAAGTCAGGAACAGCGGTCCTCCCCTTCCGTCCGATGCCCTCGCCCGGCTCGGCGAGCGCTTCTACCGCCCCGCCGGAGCCGAAGAACCCGGCAGCGGTCTCGGGCTTTCGATCGTCGGGCGCATCGCCGAACTGCACGGCGGGCGCGTGCGCTACTCAGGCGGCCCGGACGGCAGCGGATTCCGCGCGATGGTGGAGTTCTCAAAAGCGGAGTGACCGAACAGCCGGCCGAGGAAGCGCTCCTGTCGCGCTCGGCATTCGCTGAACGCTTTTGTGCGTACCCTCGGCGTAGCTCCGATGACTTACCTGACGCGCTGGCGGATGCTGCTTGCCTGCCGGCGGCTGCGCGACTCGCCGGCTTCGTGCGGGCACGTCGACGCCGCAGGAAGCCAGCAGGACGGGTTGCTCGGGGTGCTACCGGCGGAGTGGACCCCGCGGGCCCGACACTGTCGTAGGGCTCCTCGCGCCGCTCAACCGGTCGGCGTGCTCCCGCATCGCGCCCACCACCAAAGCGATGACCTTCCTGACGGCCTGGGCCCGGAGCATCTCGCGGCGATAGACAAGCGATATGCGATGGCTTCCCAGGACCTCATCGGTGAGCCGCCTCAGGCTGGGTTCGGTTTCTGCGAGCATGCATGGGAGCACCGCCAGACCCAGACCGCTCGTCGCCGCGGCCAGCATGTCGGTCATCTCGCGATTGCGAAGCACGATGGTCGCGCCCTTGCCGTGCTCGGCGATCCATCTTGCGCCGGGCACGTGGACGATGCTGTCGTCGAAGCCGATGACTTCATGACCGGCGAGATTGCGCGGGTTGTCCGGCGCAGGCCTGCGCGCGAGATAGCGATCGGCGGCATACAGTGACCAACCTGCTTCGCCCAGATTCTGGGCGACGAGATCTTCATCCGTCACCGGCCCCATGCGCAGCGCGAGGTCCGCTTCACCCCGCTTCAGGTCGACCGGCCTGCTTCCGCTCAAAAGTTCGATTGCGATCTCGGGGTTTTCGCGGCGCCACTGCGCAATCCTTCCGCTGAGCAGCGCCGCAAAGCCGGATGGCACGGCGAGTCGCACGCGCGTCTGGCAGCCGGCAGCTTCGTCCATCACGGCCAGAACGCTGCGTGCGATGCCCTCGACAAGCGGTAGCAACCTCTCTCCAAGCGATGTCAGCTGCAAACCGTCCGCCCGCCGAATGACCAGCGGTGCGCCAAACGAACGCTCCAGCGAAGTCAAGCGTCGACCGACGGTCGTGTGCTCGACCCCGAGCGCACGTGCCGCGCCAGAAAGGGTTCCGCTCTGCGCGGCCCGAAGAAAGTAGCGCAGGTCATCCCAGTCCAGATCGTCTTTGCCCGCCATGCGGCCATTCTAGCGCCGGCGCCTTGCCCGTTGTGCTGTTGCGCACGGCCCTGTGCGCGATTGAGGAGTCGACTTCGGCGCTCGTTGCGCCCACGATGTTTGCGAAGGGCTGTACTCGTCGAAACGGAAAACTCAGCGGAGGAAAGACCCATGCGTGTAATGGAGTCCGTCGATGCATTGAACCAGGAGATGATGGCGGTCTGGAACCGCCATGATATGGAGGGATTCGGGAACCTCTACCTCGAGAACGCCGATTTCGTGAACATCTTCGGCGATTGGCTCAGGGGCCGCGCCCAGATCGTATCCGAACACGCTCGCCGCCACCTGAGCATGTTCCGTACAGCCCGGCTGACGATTCAATCGACCGATGTGCGCTGTATGCGCCCGGATATCGTTGTTGTGCGTTCGCGCTGGCGGATGGATGGCATCCTGGACCCCGAAGGCAACCCCGCGCCATCACGTTCCGGGCTCCTGATGCATGTCATGGAGCGTGGCGAGGGTGGCTGGCGCATCGTCGCCACGCAAAACACCGAAATCGCCCGCGTGGAGCGGTGGACATGAGTTCGCGACTGCTGGTCTTCGGCGCGAGTGGCGGCACCGGGCGTGAACTCGTGTCGCAAGGGCTCGACCGCGGGCTGTGCGTCACTGCGTTCGTGCGCGAACCCACACGACTCGCCGTCCGGCACGCGAACCTTCGAATCGTTCAGGGCGACGTAGGCGAGCGATCGAGCCTCGATGAAGCCGTTGCCGGACAGGATGTCGTGATCTCTGCGCTCGGTACGGGCCGGGCGCTCAGGCACGACCCCGCTGTGGTGCAAGGCATCCGCAACATCATCCAGGTCATGCACGACCATGGCGTGAGCCGATTCATTTATCTTTCCTTCATCGGCGTCGCAGAAAGCCGCAAGGAAGCGGGGTGGATGCTGCGCTACGTCGCGAGGTGGCCACTGCGCAATGAGATCGCGGATCACGAGGCCAAGGAAGGACTCGTCCGCGCAAGCCGGCTGGACTGGACCATCGTCAGAGCGCCCAAGCTTACGAACGGGCCTTACACGGGAACCTACAGGGTCGGTGAGTGCATTGCCGCCCGATCGGCGTTGCCCGCGCTCTCCCGGGCCGACGTGGCCGATTTCATGTTGAGCCAGATCGTGGACACCAACTATGTCGGTCGGACGCCTCGGTTGCTGCCGTAGATGCAGGGGCGCTGCGCCCTGTTCTCCCGGAGCCCGAAGTCGTACAGCGTTCTGAGCTGAGGATCGCCATCCTCGGAGGGCTTTCGCAATAAAAGGAACGGCGTTCTTGCCTTTGATCGTCAAGGTTTCTGCGCAAGGAACTGCCGGCAATCGCCCTCGCCGCGGCACCGATGGCGCCCTTTTCAATGCACGAACCGGGCTCTACGCCGATCGATGCCGAGCCCGGCAATGACGCCTCGCCTGCGCAATCCGCAGCTGTCTTCGCGGTGCAAGGACCTGCTCGGAACCGCCGCGCGGAAGCGCGCGTGGGGAGCATCAAACGAAAAAGCCACCTTCCATGGTGGCTTTTGCATTATGGCGTCCCCACGGGGATTCGAACCCCGGTTACCGCCGTGAAAGTACGAAATGGCGTGTCAACGGACGTAAACGGGTGTTGATTTTTCACGTGTTTTTACTTCACAATGCTCCCGTTTACACCCATAAACTTTAACAAAACTTTAACAAGCCCGTTACCGCCGTGGCACGAATCGACCTCATCGGCCGCCGCGAAAGGCTGCCGGTTCGCCCCGCCCCGTACTGGCGCACGATCCGCCGCGGCCATGCGCTCGGCTTTCGCAGGACCCGGTTCGGGGGCACCTGGGTCGCGCGCATCTTCGTCAACGGCAAGCTCTCCCACAAGGCGCTCGGCGAGGAGCGCGAACTCACCTACGAGGAAGCGCTCGCCTTGGCCGAGCAGTGGTGGAAGACCTTCGCCGACGGCGTGCCGCGCGACTACGACGTGCTCGATGCACTGGAGGACTACGCGCACACGAAGGCCGCGGACGGCTCCCAGACCGTCTGGCAGGACCTGGACAGCATCAACAAGCACGTCACCGGCGAATTCCTCGCGCTAAAGCTCGGCGAGCTGAAAACAGCCGACTTGGAGCGCTG
>DATMAN010000034.1 GCA_035560005.1 Burkholderiales bacterium
GCCGCGGTGCGCCGTCTGGTCGAGAAGATCGACTGGCCTTGTCGAGTGGATACGCTCTTTCGCGAAGCGAACCTGGGTTGCAAGAAGGCGGTCAGCGAGGCGATCACCTGGTTCTTCGATCAGGTTCAGGCGGGCGTGATCCTCGAGGACGATTGCGTGCCGCACCCCAGCTTTTTCCCGTTCGCGGCCGAATTGCTCGACAGATACCGGGACGACGAGCGCATATGCATGATCTCGGGCGACAATTTCTTGTTCGGCCAGCGGCGCACGCCCTACAGCTACTATTTTTCCCGCTACACCCATATCTGGGGATGGGCAAGCTGGCGGCGGGCGTGGGCGCTTTACGATCACGGGATGACCCTCTGGCCCGAACTGCGGGAAGGCGGATGGCTGATGGACATACTCGGCGAGGCGGCGGCTGCGCGATACTGGTCGGCCATATTCGACGCCACCCACGCCGACCTCAACAGTTCGTGGGCCTATCGCTGGACCTTTGCGGCGTGGGCGAGTTCGTCACTGACCGTGATACCGGCGGTAAATCTCGTCTCCAACATCGGGTTCGGCGAGGCCGCGACCCACACCGTCAACCGTTCGAACCGCTTTGCGGCCCTGCCGGTGTCCGAGATGGTATTTCCACTGTCGCATCCGCCCTACGTGATCCGCAACGACCGGGCCGACCGATTCACGCAGAAGCGAATGTTTACCACGGCCTGGTGGCGCCGGGCCGCCGGCAGGATCCTGCGTGGCGCAACCAGCCTTCGTGACGCAAGGTAGCGGCGGAAGCTTCGATCGGGACAGTCCGAAGCCGGAGCGAAAATTGAAGATCTTCAGGCCATTGATCAAGTGGACCCGGCAGGGCTTGCGCGCTCTGGGGCTGGACGTGGTTCGATACGACGCGCTGCCGCACGATCTGGATCCGCGGATCGCGCGCATCGTCAGGTTGGCCCGGCCGTACACGATGACATCGCTGCCGCGGCTGGTAGCGTTGTGCGAGTGCGTCCGATACATCGTGGAAAACAGGATCGAAGGCGACTTCGTGGAGTGCGGCGTGTGGAGGGGCGGCAGCATGATGGCTGTTGCGAGCATGCTGCTCGCCCTTGGCGACCGTTCGCGCCGGCTGTACCTCTACGATACCTACGACGGCATGACACAGCCCACCGAGAAGGACATCGAGTTCTCGGGGAAAAGGGCCGAGACGCTGCTCGCGTCCAGCGACAAGGCGGATGAGGCATCCGTCTGGTGCTATGCGCCTTTGGAGGCGGTGAAGAAGGTGGTGCTTGGCACGGGATACGACCCGTCGAAGGTGAACTTCGTCCAGGGCCGCGTGGAGGATACGATTCCCGGCGTGGCGCCCGAGCGCATCGCGCTGCTGCGTCTGGACACGGACTGGTACGAATCGACGCGTCATGAACTGGTGCATCTTTACCCGCGCTTGGTGACCGGTGGCGTACTGATCATCGACGACTACGGGCACTGGCTGGGTGCGCGGCAGGCCGTGGACGAGTACCTGAGCCGTCACGAGTTGCCGCTCATGCTCCACCGCATAGACTACTCCGGCCGGTGCGCGATCAAATGGGAACGCGGATCCGGGCCTTCGAACGCGTGATGTCGACGCTGCGCACCGGAAGCGCCGCGTTTTTCGCGGCCCGGCACGATGTTTCCGCTCCTGATTAACAGCGAGGACCGCCGCGGAGGTGCGGCACGCGCGGCACATCGTCTGCACCTGGCGCTGCGTGAAATCGGGGTCGACGCACGCATGCTGGTCCAGGTGAAGCATGGCGATGAAGCGTCGGTGATGGGTTCGCGAGATGTCTTCGGCCAGCTCATCGCGCCGCTGCGGCCGGCCGCCGATCTGCTGCCGACACTGTTCTATCCGCGCCGGACCAAGGCGACCTTCTACCCCGGCTGGCTGCCGGACTCGCTAACGCGCCGTGTCGGGAAGCTGGCTCCGGATCTGTTGCACCTGCACTGGATCAGCGGGGGGGCGTTGAACGTGCGCAGTTTGCGCCGCTTCCGGTGTCCGGTGGTGTGGACGCTGCACGACATGTGGGCGTTTACCGGGGGTTGCCACTACGACGAAGGCTGCGGGCGCTACACCGAAGGCTGCGGGCGATGCCCGATCCTCGGCTCGTCCCGAAACCTGGACCTGTCCCGGCTCGGGTGGTGGCGCAAGCGCAAGGCCTATCGAAACGCGCGCCTGCGGATCGTAACGCCCAGCCGATGGCTGGCGGGGCTCGCCGGCGACAGTCCGCTGCTTTCCCGCTTGCCCATAACCGTCATCCCCAACCCGGTCGACACGCGAATATTCCGCCCCATCGCCCGGCAGGTCGCGCGCGATCTGCTCGGCTTGCCGCAGCAGTGCCAGATCGTACTGTTCGGTGCCTTGCGTTCCACCAGCGAGCGGCGCAAGGGGTTTCATCTGCTGCAGCCGGCCTTGCAGGCATTGAGTCGGCGCCAGGCGCAGCGCAAGCTGTGCGCTGTCGTATTCGGCGCCAGCCGGCCGCAGGAGCCCGTGGATTTCGGCATGGAGAGTGTCTTCGTCGGCACGCTGGCCGATGACATCGCTCTGGCGCTCGCCTACAGCGCTGCGGATGTATTCGTGGCCCCTTCGACCCAGGAAAATCTGTCCAACGCGGTGATGGAAGCCCTGGCCTGCGGCACACCGGTCGTCGCCTTCGACGTCGGCGGCATGCCGGACATGATCGAGCACCGGGAAAACGGCTATCTCGCGCAACCGTTCGATCCGTCCGCTCTGGCCGATGGCCTGCAGTGGGTACTCGAGGACGATGCCCGGCGCGCGCGGCTGGCCGAGCGGGCGCGCGCCAAGGTCCTCGAGGAGTTCGAAATGTCGAGGGTCGCCCGCCGGTATCTCGCGCTGTATCAGGAGATACTGGCTGTCGGCCCGGGGACCTCGGCGCAGGCGTGACAATGTGCTCACTGGATCCCACGGGCACCGGCTCGCCTGGTCACGCCGGATGAAGCTCTCGGTCGTGACCGTCTGCCGGAATGCACGCGACACGATCGCCGCCGCGGTCGAGTCGATCCACCGGCAGACCTATCCGGACGTGGAGCACATCGTGGTGGACGGCGCCTCCACCGACGGGACGCTGGAGGCGCTCGATCGCTACCGGAGTGGCATCGCACGGCTCATCTCCGAGCCGGACCACGGCCTCTATTTCGCGATGAACAAAGGCATCGCCGCCGCCACCGGAGACTATCTCGGATTCCTCAACTCCGACGATATCTACCAGGACGAACGCGTGCTCGAGCGCATCGCCGGCGCCTTGCGCTCCGGCGCCTGGGACAGCGCGCACGGAGATCTCGTCTATGTCGGCGCGAACGACCCGGACCGGATCGTCCGCTTCTGGAAGTCGAAGCCCTACGTTCCTGGAATGTTCGAGGCGGGCTGGCATCCGGCGCATCCGACTCTGTTCGTGCGCACCGCGATTCTGAAGGAGCTGGGCGGATTCGATACGACTTACCGCTTCCACGCGGATTTTCATCTCATGGTCAGGCTGTTCATCGAGCGGCGGATTTCTTCGGTGTATGTGCCCGAGATCCTGGTCCGCATGCGCGTCGGCGGACACACCAATCGTTCACTCTTGAACGTCGCCCGCGGCAATCTGGAGTCCTACCGCATCGCGCGCGCTTACGGTGTGGCCGGCTCTCCGTGGTGGGTCGTCAGGAAACTCGCCTTTCGGGTCGGGCAGTTTTTCCGCCATCCGCCGGGTGCATAGACATTCCGCAAGAACCCGCCCCCAGAGCCCATTGACCCGCGTCGGTCCCGGCCTTAACTTTGGCCGACTCCTTCCGCATCAACGATGTCGTCCAACGTCTGTGCGACCGTGGACACGAGGTCTCGGTTCTGACGGGCATCCCCAACTATCCCGAGGGATGGTATTTCAAGAGATACGGCTTTCCATGGATCACGCACTCGCAAGCAGGCAAATTATCAGGTGCGCACAAGGATCCATGCGACGGAATGCCGATCGCCCGGGCGCGGATCGCTCGCCCGTCTTCAGGCCCTGCTGCGCAAAGGTGCTGTGGTAGAGATCGCACCGAAGGTTTTGTTCGGATCCGGCCAGCCGTGACCGCGCTACTGTTCAAGTACGCGCTGGTTTTTGCGGGGACCTTGCTATTGCTGCGCTTGCTGAGCCGGACCGCGCGCCGCGTCGGGCTGGTGGACTATCCGGGCCGGCGCAAGCGGCACAGGGGCGCCGTTCCGCTGATCGGCGGCCCTGCCATCTTCGGAGGATTGGCCTTTGGCGCGTTGCTGGTCGTGGACACGCTGCACCCCTACCGCGCCCTGTTCGCAGGCCTTGCCGTCCTTCTCATTGCCGGCTTGCTCGACGACCTGCGTGATCTGAGCGCGCGCCAGAAGTTCGCGGCCCAGCTCCTCGCCGCCCTGATCATGGTGTGGTGGGGTCAGATGACGGTTCCGAACCTCGGCGATCTGTTCGGGTTCGGACAGGTTTCCCTGCCCAACTGGGCCGTGCCCTTTACGGTGATCGCGTTGCTCGGCCTGATCAATGCCATCAACATGGCCGATGGCGCCGATGGCCTGGCCGCCGGCCTGGCGCTGATCGGATTCTTCTTTCTGGCGCTCAGCGCCACGCTCGCCGGCAAACCGCTCAGCGCTCAGTTGCTCTGGACCGTCATCGTGGTGCTTGCCGCGTTCTGGCTCCTGAATTCGCGCTTCCCCTGGCAGGCCCACGCGAAAGTCTTCCTGGGGGATTCCGGCAGCATGATGCTGGGAATGCTGCTGACGTGGTTCAGCGTGGAGGTCGCCCGCGTGGGCAGCGGCGTGCCGCCGATCGCGGCGGTCTGGTACCTCGCCGTCCCGCTGCTGGACATGGGCGTCATCATCGTCCGCCGACTGGCCCGGCGGCAAAGTCCGTTCAAGGCCGGCCGGGACCACTTCCACCACGTGCTGATCGCCGCGGGTCTGAAGCCGGGATCGGCGGTCCTGTTGATCCACGGCATCGCGCTCGCGCTGGCGGCGGGCGCGTTCCTGGCCTCGCGCGCCGGCGTGCCCGAGTTCATGCTGTTCTATGCGTTCCTGGCGCTGCTCGCTTCGTGCATCGTCATGTCCTGGCGCTGGCGAAGAATCATCCGCGCGCTCGGGCGCAGGCGGCGCTGGGCCGCAACCGCTTCTTCCAGTATCGCGGCCTCCAGAAAAGGAGGTGTCGCTGATCGCTGAGCAATGCGCGCGGCTGCTGAAGCGAGC
>DATMAN010000035.1 GCA_035560005.1 Burkholderiales bacterium
CAAGATTCGCGACGAAGGGGTGGTGCGCAACAAGGCGATCTACCTTGCCCTTGGGGTGCTGCCCGACGGCTCGCGCGAGGTGTTGGGACTGTGGATCGAGCAGACCGAAGGGGCCAAGTTCTGGATGAAGGTGGTCAACGACCTGAAGGCCCGAGGGGTGGAAGACATCCTGATCGCCGTGGTCGACGGCCTGAAGGGCTTCCCGGAGGCCATCGGGGCGCTGTTCCCCGAAACGACGGTGCAGACCTGCATCGTGCACCTGATCCGCAACTGCCTCGACTACGCGACTTGGAAGGACCGTAGAGCCGTTGCCGCGGAGCTCAAGGCCATTTACCCAACCCCGGAACGAGGCGGCCGCCCAGGCCGCGCTGGGGGCCTTTGCAAAGGGCCCCTGGGGGCAGAAGTACGCGCCGATCGCGCCCGTGGGGCAGCGTGCCTGGGAGCACGTCATTCCGTTTTTCGCGTTCCCGCCCGAGGTGCGCCGGGTACTACCGATCAAAGGAGGCTTCCTCCAGCCCCATGTCCAGTAACCAGCGAAAGAGCAGGTTGTAGTCGAGCATCTCGCAAAAGAGCCGGTCCGAGCGCACCGAGTAAAGCGCAATCAGCAGCGACGCCTTGAGCAGCCGCTCCGGCGCAATGGAGGGCCGGCCCGCCGTCCCCTACATCGCATCGAACTGTGCGCTCATCGCCCCCAGCACCGCGTCGGCTTGCGCCTTCACCCGGCGCAAGGGGTGATCGGCCGGGATGCGCTCCTCGACCGAGACGTAGCTGAACAAGGCACCCTGGGGATCGAACTGGCCGCGCATTCTTCTTCTCCCTCGAACGACGCTGCCACCACGACACAGCCGCGCGAGGATCGTTCGGGGGATTTTTCAACAGCCTGTTAGACGCCCCGAACATCGTGCAGGCCGATTCTTCGGTGCCCAGAGATTCGGGTCGTAGCCTTGGTTCGGTGCGGTGCGAAGACGCCGGGCCCGGAAGGATTGACCCATCCGGTCCTTCCGAGCAAGAGCTCCGAGCGCCATGGACCTCGTCCGGCTGCATTCAGCCGGCACCCAAACTAGCATTCAGCCGACGACCGGACTTGCATTCAGCCGCCCGGCGACCCTATCCTCCGGCATGCCCAGGGTTCGAACCACCCCCCGGGTCCTCGCGCCCCGGCTGCGCGAAGCGCTGCGGGACACGCCGGCCGTGCTCGTCCACGGCCCCCGCCAGAGCGGCAAGACCACGCTCGCCCGCAGCGTCGGGGAGACGCAAGGCTATCGGTACGTCTCGTTCGACGACGATGCCACCCGCACTGCCGCGAGCGCGGATCCGGTCGGATTCGTCGCGCGGCTGCCGGCGAAATCCATCCTCGACGAGGTGCAGCGGGTTCCGGAGATCTTCACCTCGCTCAAGGCAGCCATCGACGCGCGCCGGAGGGCGGGCCGCTTCATCCTCACGGCGTCCGCGAACGTGCTGCTTGTGCCGCACCTTGCCGATTCGCTCGCCGGCCGGATGGGGATCCTGCGGCTGCACCCGTTCGCCCAATGCGAGATCGAGCGCGCTCGCCCCCGCTTCATTGACGACCTGCTGCGCGCGCGGTTCCGCACGGGATTGTCCGAGCCGCTTGGCCGGGAACTCGCCCGCCGCATCGTGGACGGCGGCTATCCGGCCGCGCTCGCGCGGCGTTCTACGGCGCGGCGCCGTGCCTGGTACCGCGACTACGTCGACACGCAGATCCAGCGCGACGTCCGGGACCTGAGCCGCGTGCGATCCCTCGACACCCTGCCCAAGCTGCTGCGCGTCGCAGCCGCGCATACCGGCCGGCTGATCAACGTGGCCGATCTCGCGGCGCCGTTCGAATTGACGCGCCAGACCATTCACGAGCACGTGACGCTGCTGGAACGGGTGTTCCTGCTCGAGCGCCTGCCGCCGTGGCACGTCAACCAGATGAGCCGGCTCGTCAAGCGCGCGAAGCTTCACGTCGGCGACACCGGCATTGCCTGCGCGCTGTTGGGGCTGGATGCCGCGCGCCTTGAGGCCGACCGAACCGTGCTCGGCGCGATGCTGGAAACCTTCGTGCTCCAGGAGCTGCGACGCCAGGCGAGCGGGCGCCCGGACCCGACCGAGTTCTTCCACTTCCGCGATCGGGATGACTTCGAGGTGGACATGGTGCTGGAGGGCGAGGGCGTAGTCGCCGGCGTGGAGGTGAAGGCCGCGGCGACGGTCAACGATGCGGACCTGCGCGGCCTTCGCAAGCTGCAGAGCGCGGCGGGCAGGCGCTTCGCCGCGGGCGTGGTGCTCTATGACGGCAGCGCGACAGTCAGCTTCGGGGGCAGGTTGTTCGCGGTGCCCGTCCGCAGGCTCTGGGAGACCGCGTGAGCGCTGACTGCACCGAATCCACCGTCGAAGACGCCGCGCGCGACTGGCTGAAAGCCATCGGCTGGCAGGTCGCCCACGGCCCGGACATCGCGCCGGACATGCCCGCCGCCGAAGCGGGTCAGCTACGGCGAAGCGGTGCTGGGCACACGGCTGCGCGACGCGTAGGCATGGGTGATCGACTTCGACGATCCCGCCGGCAACGACTGGCTGGCCGTCAGCCAGTTCAGCGTCACGGAGAACAAGCACAGCCGCCGGCCGGACGTGGTGCTGTTCGTGAACGGCCTGCCGCGGGCGGTGGTCCATGCCGCAGTTGCAGGTGGGGGTCGAGGGCATCTTCGAGCGGCGCCGCTTCCTCGCCCTGGTGCGCGACTTCATCGTCTTCGAAGGCGACGGGAGCGGGCGTCTCGTCAAGAAGATGGCGGGCTACCACCAGTTCCATGCAGTGCAGGTGGCCGTGGGCGAGACGCTCCGCGCGGCGAAGATCGCTCGCGCTGATCAGGCCGCGCAGGCGCAAGGGCGCTACGAAGCGCGCAAACGGGGCGGGAAGCCGGGTGACCGACGCATCGAGGCCGTCGCGCACCAAGGCCGCCGACCCGGCTACTGGCGGTCGAGAGGCGAGCGCGGATCCGTAAGCTCCGCATCCAGCTCGCGGAGCATGCTTTCGAGCCCGACGGTAAGCCGCGCAAGGCGCTCATAGTCCACCTTGTCCGGCGTGTCGCTCGGAAGGTGATAGTGCGGGTAGCGGTAGGGCGCGGTGTCGGTGATCATCACCGCCGGCACGCCGCGGCGCCAGAACGATTGCTGATCCGACCAGTCCACGCCGGGGATGAAGGCGGGCGCGGCGACGCCTTCGGAAGGAAAGCGCGCTTCGCGGCGGAACGCGGCGAGCG
>DATMAN010000036.1 GCA_035560005.1 Burkholderiales bacterium
CAAAACCCCCCGACGGTCGCGTTGCGACGAGAAGCGGTCGGATGCGAGGCGGCGCGCGAAGGACAGTAGCTGGGCCTACGGCCGAGCGCGCCAACGACGCAGACGGCCGCTTCTCGTCGCAACCCTTCGGGGCGGGGTCACCTGGGGCGCAGCGCGTCGTTGCGGCTCGGGTCCTTGGCTGCCGCCAATGGTCCCCTCGCCGCGCCTCGCGCTGCATCCCCAGGCAACCCCGCCGCGGCCGCCGGGGATTTTGAGATAGGTTTCTAGGCCGCGAAGTACGGTTCGGGAAGCCCCTTCACCCCCACGTCGATCGCCAACAGCGCGCCGGCCAACGGTTGCCTTGCCAGTTCCTCCGGAGTGAGCCTCTGCGACGCGGTCGTGACGAACAGTATGTCCAGATTTCCGCCACCGAACTGGCAACTGGTCGGCCGCTGCACCGGCAGATCGATCGCGCGGTCCAGCCGGCCCTCCGGCGTGAAGCGCGCGATCTTCCAGCCGTCGTAGAGCGCGCACCAGAGGTAGCCCTGCGCGTCGAACGTCGCGCCATCCGGGATGGCGGGCGGCTCGATCCGCGCGAAGATCCGGCGCGGGCCGAGGGCACCGGAAGTCTCGTCGTAGGCGAACGCGCCGATTTCGCGCGTCCACGAATCGGAGAAGATCATGGTGCGCCGGTCCGGGCTCCAGGCGAGCGAGTTCGGGATCGTGATGCCGCCGCGCAGCGCGATGCATTGCCTGCCGTCGAAGCGGTAGAGCGTACCATCGGGCTCGCGCGCCAAGTCGTTCATCGTGCCTGCGAAAAAACGGCCGCGAGGGTCGCACTTGCCGTCGTTGAAGCGTTGTGCCGGCCGATGCGCTTCGGGTGCGGCGACTTTCTCGATGGCGCCGCTCTGCGGGCTCCAGTAGGCGAGCGCGGATTTCATCGCCAGCAGCAGACCGCCGTTTCGTCGAACCGCGAGCGAACCCACCATCTCGGGCATCGCCCAGGTATCGGTGTGTTGCGCGCGCAGATCGAAACGCCGCACCGCGGGGCGCCGGATGTCCACCCACCACAGGCAGCGGGCCCGCGGGTCCCAGACCGGCCCTTCGCCCAGGATATCGGTGGTGTCTCCGATGCGCTCGATGCGCATGATCCTTGCCCCTCCCCGCCGGCGCCGTTGTGGTTGCGCGCCGGAGTATAAAGCGCGGCGCAAGCGGGCAGGATGCCCGCCGTCTATTGAACGACCAAAGCGCGTGAATGCGCGGGGAGGCTCGCCTGCCTGTTTTGATCAAAAACAAACGGCGGCCTTGCGGCCGCCGCGCAGCCCGGCTGCAAGCCTTCAGTCTTCCAGCTCGACCCCCTGAAGCGCGCCGGCGGCGAGCGCGTTTCCGGACACGCCCGGCAGCGTTCCTTTCGCCTTCACCAGTCCACCGTTGGGCGCAAGCGCGGCGAAGAACGCCGCGCGACCGATCGGGTTGTCGTCGATGTCCCGGAAGTCGTTCAGCCCCGTGGTGTCCACGCGCACGCCCAGGATCGTGAAGCCAGGATCGGCGACGTCGGTCGCGTTTGCCTGGAGGATGACATCGATGTCCGGATTACCGCGATCTTCGATCTCGGTCGCGATCACCGATGTGGCCCCGGAGGCACGGCCGCGAATACGCACGCTCTTGCCGCTCAGCGACCCGAGGTTGGAGGTCGTGGCAGTGGTGTTCTTGAACTCGGTGAAGGCGTTGACAGTCACGGTGATGCCGGGCAGACCTTCCAGCGCGAGTGTGGAACCCGAGACAGTGGCGTTCGATTCGATCTTGACGCTGTCCTTGAATTCGATCTTCAGCGCCGTGAGCACGCCGCCCGAGAGGCGGCCCTCGACCTCGAGCTTCACGCCCACGGCGATTTCCTCCTGCAGCCCGCCCAGGAAAAGCGTGGCACCGGTCGTGACCACCCGCACCGTGCCGAGCGTGAAATCGGCGCTGCTCACGAGCGCGGTTACGAAGCCTTCGATCTCCGCCCGATCGGCATTGGCCAGCTCCAATCCCTCGGCCTCGACCTTGGTCGCCGTCAGCGTCCCGCAGACGGGGTTGCCGGAGCAGTTCGTGCCCTTCACTTCGACGGACAGGCCGTTCCAGTTGCTTCCGGAGGGTGAGGGCATGTCGTTGACGGCCGCGCCGGCATAGCTCACGGTCAGCGCGCCGACGCGGAAGGTCTGTGTGGCGGCGTTGTGCGCCTCCACGACGCCGCGCACCGTAAATGCCACCGGCGCCGTCTTGCGCTGGACGAAGCTGGCCACGATGGAACCGTCGCTCCTGCGCAGGCCGTGCACCTCCAGCAGCACCCCGGGCGCGATCGCACCGAAGTCCGGCACGTTGTCGTCGAAGAACGTGGTGTCGTCCACCTGCACCGTCTGGCCGAGCACCACCACCGTCCCGGCGCTGGCGGTCCCGGCAACGGATTCCACCGGGCCACGCACCGCTTCTTCAACCGCGACCCGCGTCGCGCTACCCGTGCTGCCGGCAATCGAGCCCTGCACCTCGACGAGCATGCCTTTGCGCAATTCGCTCTCGCCGATCGGCGCGTCGTCGCGCCGGATGGTTGCGCTGCTGGTGGAAAACTCCACGCCGTTCACGAAAATGCTGCCGAAACCGGTGATCGCACCGGAACTGATGCCGGTGCCCCCGGTCCCGCCGCTGGCTACCTCCCCGCCCCCGCAGGCACCCAGCCCAAGGAGCAACGCGCACAGCGCAAACAGGTTGCGAACGATCTGGTAGTTCATCTTGCGTCTCCTCCGGGCGGCGAGCCCATGTCTTCCTCGAAGTAGTAAATGCCCATGCCGGTGCGCTTGCGTCCCGCGCCTTGCACCGACGGATTGGTGTCGCGGTCGTGCTGCGCCAGCCAGCGGTCCATGTCTTCCAGCAGCCTCTGGGCTTGCTCCGCGCCGAGCGCCCGAAATCGTGCGACAGCCTCCTGCGGCAAGTTGTCGTACATGACCTTGCGCTGGAACCGCGGGTCGCTGACGCCGTGCTGCAAGTTGTGATCGATCGTGGCGATGAGATCGGCGACGTCCGCGCCGAGAATGTCCAGCTTGTCCAGGTCGCTGGTTCGCGGAACGTAAACCCGGGTGAGCAGCCGCACGCGCCCGTCTTCCAGTGCCTCGATGGCGCCGACCCGCAGCAGCTCGTCGCGCACGGCGCGCGCCGGCATGTCGCCGCTGTGGCGCCTGACCAGACGGCTGAAGGTCGGACCCTCGCCGTCCAGGCTCAGCGGCAGAGGATTGCCCTGGCTGTCCACGAAGTCGGGGTCCCTGACCCAACCGGCCACCACCCGCGCCGCTCGGTTGTAGCGCTCACGGAACTGGGAGTCTGTCCTCACGCGTTCCCGAAGGACGCGCTGGACCTCCTTGCGGGACAGACCGGAGAGGACTGCAACCCGGGAAATCGTCTGCTTCTTGCCCGGAATGTCGAAGTCCTGAACCCCCACCTCCACGTAGACACGCTTGGCGATGTCGGAAAATTCCTTGAAGGACATACCGTTACGGATCAGTACGCGCACCAGCGGGCGCAGCAGGCGGGCTACGGCCATGGCAAGAACCTGGCTGATCTGGGCACTGGCGTCCATTTAATTTGGGAAGTTCTTCCCAAATTTAGCTTGTGTCAAGCGCAAAATGCAGGGCCAGCGGAAAAGGCGTCCCCGGAAGGCCATGCCCGGGAGAGCAGAAAGAGGCAAAACGACGGCGGCCGCCGGCCAGCAGGCGACCTGGGGCCGGAAATGATTCAGGTCCGCGCCAAGGTGGCGCAGGAGAACGTGGCCTTGAGTTTCTCGAGTCGCGCCGCCGCGTGCCGGACCTGCGCTTCGGACAGCTCGTGCACCCAAACGCCACACGGGCTGGCAAAGTCCACGGCCACATACACAACCAGCGGGCGGCGTCCGGTCAATCGGAAAACCGCTTCCACATAGTGCGCAGCCTGAACATCGTAGGCCAGGCGCTCGCGGGTGCGGGCGAAGGCTTCGGGCCGGCAGTCGGTCGTGGTTTTCAGTTCCATCACGACGCCCTCGTCCGTGAAGCAGTCGGGACGCGCCTTCCATTTGCGACCGGACTCGTCGGTCCAGTAAATCGACAGTTCCTTCTGGCCGTGCGACAGCCAGCGCGCGAGCGGCGCCTGAGGGCAGGCGAGGATCGCCGCCCGTGCCCGGTTGAGCGCCGTCCACTGCCACGCATCCAGCCACGTGCGCTGCATCGCCTGGATCCCTGAGCCGTATCGCTTCGCCGGGACCGAGCCGTCCAGAACCCGGTAGCGGCTTGCGAAGGCCTCGGGCTCGAGCACCAACGCGTGGAGGGCTTCACCCATGCGCGAGCCGTCGAAGTCGACGGCCGCAGGCGCAGCCGATTCGCGTCGGCCCAGCCGCGCAAGACGTCGCAACTGGGAGCTCGAGACGTATTCCCGATTGGCGAGATAGTCCGCCAGCGGTTCGCGCTTGGTGCAGGGACTGAGCGCCATGACGATCGTGACGCTCTCACATTGCAGCCAGCACGTCCTGGCCGGTGATGATGTAGGTCTTCCCGGCTGGAAAGTCGCGCACCAGCACCGCCGGGCTTTCGGGCGTGATCATCGGCGCGAGCAACGCCACCGGAGTCTCGATGTCCACGTAACGGAAGGGCTGCTGCATGATCGCGCGCACCGGCTCGTTGCGCACCTTGGGTTCCTTCACGATGCAGGCGTAGGCGTGCGATTCGCTCAGCGAGCCGACGATGCGGTCCTTGCGGGTGACCGGGATCTGCGAAAAGTCGTTCTGGATCATGCGCTGCAACGCCTGACCGACGGTATCGGTCTCCTCGACTCCGACGATGTCGGTGACTTTCTTGTGCTTCACCAGATCGCGCGCCGTGGGTCCACCAACCGTCTCGTAGCCCATCATGCGCATCCATTCCGGATTGAACATCTTGCCGAGATAGCGCGAGCCGTGATCATGAAAGATCACCACGACCAGTTCGCCCGCGCGGAAGCGGTCCTTGAGCTGGAGCAGACCCGCGATCGCGGACCCGGCGGAATTTCCCACCCAGATGCCCTCCTGGCGCACGATCTCGCGCGTGTAGATGGCGGCATCCCGGTCGGTGACCTTCTCGAAGTGGTCGATGATGGAAAAATCCACGTTGCGTGGCAGGAAGTCCTCGCCGATGCCCTCCGTGACGTAGGGGTAGATCTCCTGTTTGTCGAACACGCCCGTCTCCTTGTACTTCTTGAAGACCGAGCCGTAGGTGTCGATGCCCCACACTTTCACGCCGGGTTTTCTTTCCTTGAGGTAGCGGCCCACGCCGCAGATCGTGCCGCCGGTCCCCACGCCGGCCACCAGATGGTCGATGCGGCCTTCGGTCTGCTCCCAGAGCTCCGGTCCGGTGCTCTCGTAATGGGCTTCAGTGTTGCTCAGGTTGTCGTACTGGTTGGCCTTCCATGCGTTGGGCGTTTCGGCGACCAGGCGCGAGGAGACCGAGTAGTAGGACCGCGGGTCTTCCGGGTCCACGTCCGTCGGGCAGACGATGACCTCGGCGCCGAAAGCGCGCAGCGCGTCGATCTTCTCCTTGGACTGCTTGTCGGTGGTGGTAAAGATGCACTTGTAGCCCTTGACGATCGCGGCGATGGCAAGCCCCATTCCCGTGTTGCCGCTCGTGCCCTCGATGATCGTGCCGCCGGGCTTGAGCGCTCCGTCACGTTCGGCGTCCTCGATCATGCGCAGCGCCATGCGATCCTTGATGCTGTGGCCCGGATTGAAGGTCTCCAGCTTGGCGTAGACCGTCGCCGGAATCTCCTTCGTGACGCGATTCAGGCGCACCAGCGGAGTCTGCCCGATGGTGCCGAGGATGTTGTCGTGAACGTTGCGTGGCATGGGATTGAATCTCGCATTTGAACGCCCGGCGGGCCTCGGCCGGGCCCGGAGGATAGCGCATCGCGGCGCGCTTCGCGCAAAAAAACAGCGAGCGACGCCGCCCGGACTTCTCGACGATTATTCTCCCACCAGCCAGTCGACGCCATGCCTGCCTTCACCCTCCGGGGACAACGCCTTCCAGAGCCAGGCCAGCATGGCCCCCGAAATCCCGTCGAACTCGAACGGCGGATTGACGACCAACATCCGGCTGCCGCGCATTTCACCTCGCCATTGCTCGGGCCGCACGGACAGTTCCAGACGCAAGATCCTGCGGATTCCGCTTGCGACCACGTCGCGCTCGAAAGCGCGAACGGCCGCGGGTTCCATCAGCGGGTACCACACCGCGTAGACGCCGGTGGCAAACCGCCCGTGCGCCAGTGCCAGCGCCTCGGCCAGTCGCGCGAACTCCCTGGCGCGATCGAAGGAGGAGTCGATCAGTATCAGTCCGCGGCGCTCGGGCGGCGGCAGAAACGCCTTCAGTGCCTGATAACCGTCCATGTGGTGCACGCGCACCCGACGGTCGCGCGCGAGGAGCCCCGCGAGCTGCGCGCAGTCCTCCCGGTTCAGTTCGGCCAGCACCATGCGGTCCCGCTCGCGCAGAAGCCGCGACGCGATCAAGGGCGAACCCGGGTAGTAGCGCAGCGCGCGGCCGCTGTTCTCCGACCTTACCACCTCGAGGTAGACGCTCAGCGACTCCGGCGCGTCCGTGCGTCCCCACAGCCGCAGGATTCCCTCCTGGAACTCCGCGTTCTTCTGCGCCCACGGGTGGTTCAGGTCGTAGCGGCCGATACCCGCGTGCGTTTCCAGATAGAAATAGGGCTTGTCCTTGCGGGCGGCCGCGATGAGGAGCTGGACCAGCAGCGCGTGCTTGAAGACATCGGCAGCGCTGCCGGCGTGAAACAGATGACGGTAGGCGAGCATGTCGGGGACGGCGCAAAGAACCGACCGAGGTCGATGCGCGGGCGCCCCCGCATTATGCGGGTCCGCCGGGTCGTCTGCGATCGGTCGCCGGTCGCCCGACCGGACGCGACTCCATGGGGAGCCGCGCGGAACCGCTAGGACTTCTTCGGCTCCGGCACTTCCTCGGCGCGGCAGCGCATGAACCATCCGCTCATCGCCACCCGATGAGCGACGTTGAGGCTCATCAGGTAGCGATTCTGGATGAGGTAGGCCTCGGCTTCCGCCCGGTTGTAGCGCACACAGGGATCCGCCGTCGACTCGAAACGTCGGCTGACGGCCTGCGCGTGGTGAACCAGCTCATGAAGCAGAATCGAGCGCGCGAGCGGGTCGTTGATGAGGTCGAAGGCCTCGTCGATGTACACGCCGCGCACGGGATCGTAGAGCGCTCTGAACGAGCAAGGTCTGCTGCAGAACTCCTGCTGAATGAACGCCTGGGGAACCTGATGGATTTCGGGGGCAACCGCCGGCGGCTCGTAACCGCCCAGTGCCTGGATCGCCAGGAACAGCTCGGAAACCAGTTGCGAGAGGGAAGCGTGATCCATGCTGCACCTCCTTGCCCGGCGCCCCCCCGCTGCCGGGACACGACGTTGCTACAGCTTGTCGTATTTCGTGGCCCGCCCTCTGGCCTTGTCGACCGGATACTTCAGCCGGTTGATCGCCAGCTTCCGGGTTGCAGCCTCCAGGAGGTCCACCTCCAACCGGTCAGCGAGCCTGAGCAGAAACAGAAACACGTCCGCCATTTCCAGCGCCACTTCGGCACGTGCTTCCGGAGGCAACTTCTGCGCCTCCTCAGGCGCCAGCCACTGGAAGTGTTCCAGTACTTCGCCTGCCTCTGCGGCCAGCGCCATCGCCAGGTTCTTGGGATTGTGAAACCGATCCCAGTCGCGCTCGGCGACAAACTCCGACAACTCGCTCTTCACACTTTCCAAGCTTCGCACAGGCGACATGGCAGGCTCCCCGCTCCAGGCGGCCCAGTCTACCGGGCGGGATGGGGTCATGCACTTGCTCGGTGCGCTGCGCGCCACAATCGATCGGACCCGCTCAGTTGTAGACGAACGAGGCGGTGCGGATCATCTCGATCGCATCGGCCACCGCTGCGGAGTCCTGCTCGTCGCTCAGGATGGTGAATGTGCACACGAGCCCCTGCACGTTGACCGCGCCCTGGACCATGTAGCGATACTCGCCGGCTTTCGGATTCTTGTCCGTAGCCGAGAACAGATAGGCTTCCCCGGACACCGTCGGCAGACGGCGCACTTCGATCTGTTCCTCCAGCGCCTGGGGAGCCGCGATCTGGGCGCCGTGCGCGGTGACCGAAAGCACGAAAGCGGGCTCGATCACCGACGGGTCCTGGCGACCGGACCAGCGGCCCGAGATCAGCACTTCGAAGCGCTCCGCTCCTTCCGCCGAGAAGCGCAGCGTACGCGGCAGCGCGATCGAAAACTGACTGCGCTTGTCGCTCCAATGTTTCGGCACCGTGAGGGTGAGCAGGCCCTCGTCGGCCATGGCGTAGGTGCGCAGCTCGGCCTGTTCCGCCGCCAGAGCAGGTATGACCAGCATCATGCACAGCATGACCGCACTCGAGATCCTGGGCATCGGAGATGGCATGGTCTTGTCTCCTGGTCGAATCACGTAAACGAAGCAGGCGCGCTCAATCGGAACATCTGATCCCCGGGCCGCCGTACATCACGCGCCGCGGATTCCCGACGTGCGCGAGGTACTTGTTCTGGATCGAATAGGCTTCGCGCTCCTCGGCGTTCCTGCGCTCGCATTCGCTGGGCAGGTATTCGAAGCGTCCGCTGCGCGCCTGCACATGGTGCACCAGTTCGTGCAACAGGATCGAGCGGTCGAAGGTATCGCCCTTCAGATCCAGCTTCTCGTCGATGAACACGCCGCGCGCGGGATCGTAGAAGGCCGGCACCCGACAGGATTTGACGCACACCTCGGACTGGATCCAGGACTGCTGCACGGCATGCACTTCGGGGAGCCTGTCCGGGGCCGGATAGCCCGACAGGAACTGAATGGCCGCGAAGAGTTCCACGACCGTCGAAGACAGGGAAGCCTGGTCCATCTCGGTTCCTTTCGTCCGGGCTCCCCCCGCCTCCGGACCCGACATTGTTTCGTCAATTTACAAAGCAAGTTTCGATCCCTGCGGGATTCTCTGCGGTTTGCCCGGCGATCATCGGGTCGGCGCATGCGACCGCCCGTGGATTCGGCACGATCACGGCCATGGCGGACCGTCCTGGGTAAAGCCCTGCCTGGAAAACAGTCGGCGGAGCCCGCGAAAGTTGACTGCAGGCTGCCGCGAAAAGTTCGGCGGGGCCATATGCCTTTGGGCATGGAGCGCCTCACGCCGCCCCGAGGCCATGGGATAATCGCGCCATAGCAAACACTTATGCCGAACAACAGCCATGGCCAGCGAAGAGACCCCCGAACTGAAAATGGACCCCGCGAATCTGTACCGCGAGGAAATATTCACCGATCGCAAGGCCGGAACGATCCGGGTCATGACCCCGGTGAAGCGCGACGGCTCGGCGGATCCGGCTCGTAAGGTGCTGTACGTGGGCGAAGCCCAGCTGCTCACGCCGGTCGGGGCGTTGCCGCTCGCTTTTCAGATCGAGGCGAACTCGCTGGGCGAGGCGGCGGAGAAGTTCGCGGGCGCGGCCAGCGTCGCGGTCGAGCGCGCGGTCAAGGAATTGCAGCAGTTGCGTCGCGAAGCGGCCAGCTCGATCGTCCTGCCCGGCAGCGGCGGCGGGCTGCCTCCCGGCTTCAGCGGACCGGGCGGATTGCCGGGCGGCGGTAAGATCCAGTTGCCTTGATCGGCTCCACTTGCGGCTCGGCCCAGCCGTCGCGCGCACCCGAGCCCTCTTCTCGCCCGAAGTCAACGGGTAACGGCGACCGGCGTGCCACCGACGGTCGCTTGCTTGCATGTAGATACCTTCGCGCGCGCTTGCCCGGAAAAGAGCGGCGAGGGTGAGGCGCGAGATGGGCTACTTCACGCCATACTTCGCGCGATAGTGCTGCAACAGCACTTTGCGCGTCTGGCGGTTCAGCCTTGGGTTCGGCTGCGGCTCGGGCACGCGTCGGGGCTTTGCGGACTTTTTGAGTCTGGCCGCCATTGCCTTCAGGATGAATCGGGCACGCGCACCGCGGCAAGCCGCAGCGCGCGCGCATTGCGCAGCAGATAGCCGAGCAGCAGGACGAAGCACGCCAGGACGAAGAGCTTGTTCACGAACCAGTTCGTGCGCCAGATGCTCCATTCCGGAGCGGCGAAGAAGATCGCAAACTTCGTCGCCACGATGATGATTTCGGCGATCGATACGACGATCGCGAATGCGAAGGTGTAGCGCTGCCAGTGCAGCAGCGACCATCCCAGCCAGATATGCACGACCCACCAGAGATCCCAGTAGACGTAGGTCGTCGGCGCCACCCCTTCGGCCAGCGCGTAGGCGACCGGGAAAGCGTACTTGATGACCAGCGTCCAGGCCGCGAGGATGAAGAGGAAATGCGCGAAAAACCCGATCATCTGTCAGCCGCCGGCACCAAGCCATTGGACGTCGAAGCTTCAGCGTAGTCGCGCCCGGGCAGGAAGGGATGCCGAGTCATCATGTCGCCTGCCCGCGCAGCTTCGGACCCTGCTGCCTTGCCGTCCCGCTTTGCCGTCGACGCTGCGCCACCGGAGGGCTCTCCAATCACCCGTTGCGGCTACGAAAGCTTCACGGCCGCATCACGGGTGAACCGCGCGATCGGTACTCCGGCCGGGCACGCGTCCAGACAGGGCCGCCGCACACAGGTGAGGCACGCGCTCGCGCCTTCGCCGAGCTGTGCGTACTCCGCGCGCGCGAGGACCGGGTCGCGATAGTCCTCGAGATACATTCTGGCGCGCAGCACCTCCGCGATCTGCACCCCCGCGGGGCAACTCTCTTCGCACCGGTTGCAGGCCGGACGGCAATAAGTTCCAGACTGGAGCTCGGCATAGCGCCGCAACAGCTCGCGGTCGCCCTGGCGCAGCCCGGTATCACCGGAAGCGGCGACGAACTCGTCGATCTCGCTTTTTCCGGTCATCGAGATCACCAGTGCGTCGACATGTCGGCTGGACAGCGTCCAGCGGAACGCCGCCTGCGCGAAAGTCGCGCCGCCATACTCGTAGGGACGCATGTCGTTGAGCCGCGCGCCCATGAGCGTCTTCATGGCGATCACGCCCACGTCCTTGCGCTTCGCCTTTTCCAGCACGCGGGGAAGCTCGGGCTGTATCGCCGACCAGTGAAAGGTGTGGCGCAGCTTGTCGGTGAACGTCGGGTCCTGCGAGAAGTTGTAGGCCACCAGCACGACGTCGGCGAGGTCGTGATCGAGCGCGTAGTCCAGGCATTCGACGAGGCGTCCGCCGTGGCCCGACATGCCGCGAAAGCGGATCTTGCCCTGACGCTTTGCCCGCTCGGTGAATTCCCGCCACTCCGGGTTGCTCAAGCGCGTCACGTCGTTGACCGCATGGTTGAAGTAGACGTCGACGTGATCGGTGCGAAGACGCCTGAGGCTGCCTTCGAGCGCCTTCATCATGTCGGCATGCGTGTCGCCGCTCCCGGCCTTGGTCTTGGTGGCGAGGAAGACCTGGTCGCGCTTTCCCTTCAGCGCTTCGCCGATCGCTTCCTCCGAGTTGCCCCAGCGATAGCTCTCGGCAGTGTCGAAGTAGTTGATGCCGCGCGCGAGCGCATGGCGCACCAGTTCAGGATCCGCCGAGCTGGAGGAACCGAACGAAATGTCCGAGATCCGCATCTCGGTGCGCCCCAGGCGCACGTAGCGCCGGATGAGCGGCGCGCGCGCCTCGGTCCTGGCCCCGGTAGCCGCCAGACCGATCGCCGCCCCCGCGCCCAGCCGAAGAAAATCACGCCGATCCATGAAGCTCCTCCCTCGTCCTCGCGCTACCCGCTGCCTGCCCCAAGCCCGCCCCCGGTGCCTCTTTTTTGAGTTCGATCGGCGGCCGCGGTTCAACCGGTGCGGGCCGCGGTCAGCCGATTATCGTGACGCCCTCGCGCGCGAGCGCTTCGATCTCGGCGTCGGAATAGCCGGCATCGCGCAGCACTTCGACCGAGTGTTCGCCCAGGCGCGGCGCCGGCCGTTGCGCACCCGGCGAGGACACCGACCATTCGGTGGGTGTGCGCATGCCCTTGACCCGGCCTTCGCTCGGATGGTCCTCGACCGTGAAAAAGCCGCTCGCCACCAGATGGGAATCGGCCACCACGTCCTCGATCGAATTCATGCGCGAGACCGGAATGTCGGCCGGCTCCAGCAGCTCGATCCATTCGGCCGTGGTGCGCGTGCGCAGCAACTGGGCGAGGTACGCATAGATCTCCGAGATGTTCCGGGCCCGGTTCGCCTGGGTCGAAAAGCGCGGATCCTGCATCAGGTCTTCCTGGCCGACCGCCTGCAGAAAACTCCGCCACTGCTTGTCGTTGTACACCAGCACGCAGATGTAGCCGTCCTTCGTGCGGTACGGTCGGCGCGCCAGAAGCCGCGCGTAGCCGGCCTCCGCGATCGGCGGCTCGTACGTGTAGCCGGCCAGATGGTCGCCGAGAACGAAATGCGCCACGGATTCGAACATCGGCACTTCGACCGCCTGGCCTTCGCCCGTGCGGCTACGGTGAAACAGCGCCGCGGTCACGGCATACACCGCGTGCAGCCCGGTGATCCGGTCGGCCAGATTGACGGGCGCGTAGTTGGGCGGCTCGCTGCCGCGCCGGCTCGCCAGCCAGGGAATGCCGGCCGCGCCCTGGATGAGGTCGTCGTAGGCCGCCTTGGGCGCGTACGGTCCGCGCTGGGAATAGCCGTAAGCCCCCACGTAGATGATGCGCGGATTCGCTGCGCGCACATCCTCGTAGGAGAGTCCGAGCCGGGCCATGGCCTGCGGGCGCACGTTATAGATCAGCACGTCGGCGCCGGCCGCGAGCCGCAGCAGCGCCTGTCGTCCCTCCCGGTGCTTGAGGTCGAGCACCACACCGCGCTTGCCGCGATTGAGGTGCAGGAACATGTAGCCCATGCCGGGATTCTTCATCGGGCCGGGGTGGCGCATGTTGTCGCCTTCGCGCGATTCGATCTTGATCACGTCGGCACCAAGCTCGGCGAGGATCTGGGTCGCGAACGGCCCCATCACCACGGTCGTAAGGTCGAGCACCCTCACGCCGTCAAGCGGGCCGGGCATGATCTTCCATTGGTGTCGTCGAGGTCGGATGCCGGCGCGCCGGCCGGGGAACCGTAGGATGCGAAGAGTTCCGGTTTTCCATGGAACGCGATTCTAGCTTCGCTGGTGCCATTTCCGCTTACCCGATGCAATCGCGGGGTTGCCGTCCTCGGCAGAGTAGACTTGTCGCAACGACGAAAGGCATCACTGCCCTCATTTGATGCTCCACGCCCTGAAGCCGCTCACCGTCCCGGTTTCGGTTCTTGTCCTGTCGGGCATCCTCACAGCCACCGCGCCGCGCTGGGCCTTCGGCGCGATCACTTTCAGCCCTTACGTCGTGCTCGGGCTGGCAACACTCATCGCCCTCTGGTTCAACCGCGGGCGCGCCTTCTTCAGCCTGGTTTCCCTGCTTCTCGCCTATCTCGGCATGCGCCTGGGCCAGGACGCCGGAACGTTCGCCGCGCGCGCGACATTCACCGCGGCAGCGATCTTCGTGCCGCTGAACATTTTGCTCGCCGCGCTGGTGGTCGAACGCGGCGTGTTTCACTTTCGCAGCTACCGCTGGGCGTTCGTTCTCGTCGTGGAGATCCTCCTCACGGCCTGGGTCGCCAGCGCCGGAGCGACGCCGCTGTCGGGCACAGCCTGGCACGCGCTGCTCGACCACTGGCTTTTCAGACCGGCGCCCACCCCGTTTCTCGGCCGGTTGCTGCTCGCGGTGGCTTTGGCGGTCGCGATAGCGAACGCCTGGAGCCGGCCCGCAGCGGCGCTGGATGTGGGCATCGGCGGCGCGCTGGTCGCGATATTCGTCGCCTTCACCTGGCCGGTGTTGAACGGCGTGCTGCCGGTTTTCCTCTCGGCAGCGGGCACGATCTTGCTGGTCGCCGTGCTGCAGGAGTCGCACCGGATGGCGTTTCGCGACGAGCTGACTGGACTCCCCAGCCGGCGTGCGCTTGAAGAGCAGCTGCTCGGACTCGGCCCGGTCTACAGCATCGCGATGGTCGACGTCGATCATTTCAAGCGCTTCAACGACATGCATGGTCACGATACGGGCGATCAGGTCTTGAAGCTCATCGGCGCGCGACT
Organism: Burkholderiales bacterium; assembly: GCA_035560005.1. Lineage (NCBI taxonomy): Bacteria > Pseudomonadati > Pseudomonadota > Betaproteobacteria > Burkholderiales > Burkholderiales bacterium. Next base: position 14,109 of record DATMAN010000036.1, read on the forward strand.
GGGAGAAATCACCGGCGGAGGCAAGGCGTTTCGCTACGGCGGCGAGGAGTTCTCGGTGCTCTTTCCGGACAAATCGCTGAAAGAGGTGCTGCCGCACCTGGAACAGCTGCGCGAGACGATCGCGAACTACCGCATCGCGGTGCGTACCGGAGATCGCCGAAAGGAATCGCGCAGCAGCCAGGATCGCCGCGCGCCGCTGGCCCGGGCCGGCGGCGGAAATCTTGCGAGCGCGCTCCGCGCCAGGCCGCCGGGAGCGGACCCTGACGCCCTGTCGGTCACAGTGAGCATCGGGGTCGCCGAGCGCGGAGAGTCGCTGACCAAACCCGCGGCGGTGATCAAGGCCGCGGATGAGGCGCTCTATCGGGCCAAGCAGGCCGGCCGCAACCGGGTGAGCATCTGAAGGAATCGTAAGCCGCGGCCGGCTTGTGGCGCGCCGGCCTCATGCGGAGGCGCGCGCGTGCGGCTCCAAACCCGAAACGAGCGCCGGGGCCGATAGCTCACCGACGCAGTCCGGGCCCGGGAGGCGTGCCGAACTTTACCGCCCGCACCTTGGCGCAAGACACTGATTTCTTAAGATCCTCAGCCCATCATAACAGTGTGGAATTAGTCGCCGGACGGGCAAAAGTGGCTTTTCTTTTTCAATGCCTTATAGCGCCCCTCTACGTCCTTGCAGAAGAAGTTCCCGAAACCGACATTCCCAGCAGGAATAGATGCTATGGCGCATCACCTCTATGTCGCGATGCACAAATCGCATTAAATGCACACCGTGGTTGAGACGGCGGTTGCCTTCTCCCAGGAACGCGGCAGGTGCCGTGCGACTGGATGCCCAACTCGATTGGATCATTGAAAGGAGACTCGAATGAAAGCGACCAAACTCATCGTTGCGGCAGGCCTTGCGCTTGCCTCTTCGTTCGCGCTGGCTGAAACCGGCGTGAAGACCTACGCAATCGATAACGTCACCAACGTCTACGGCCGCGCGGGTGTGGCCGCCGTGCAGCTCAAGGGCGGCGTGCAAGCCGGTGCCGCCGACGTGGCCACCGTAGGCCGCAACGCGCCGGCGCTCGCGGGCAAGACGCTGGTCACGACCGGCCACGCGGACGTCAACGTCAACGGCCGTTCGTAACAGCACCTGCCGGAAGTCCGTAAAGGATGACCGGTAGCTGACCAGTGGCGATTGGCGGACCCCGCCAGTCGCCAGGAATCAGCGACCGAACAACTCTCCTCCTCCCCCGAGGTTACGGCGCACTGCAAAGCGGTGCGCCGTTCTTTTTTTGTTCCCCGCGGCTGGCGCGGGTCGGACTGCGGGGCTACCGCAGGCTGCTGGCGGCCTCCTCACACGCTGGCTTTGGGGCGTACCTGCGGACCCCGCGTGCGCCGGGCAAGCACGGCGAGCAGGATGGCGCCGCTGCCGAGCACCAGCAGCAGCGCTCCAACCAGCCAGCCGATCAGCGGTACCCAGGCGAGCAGCAACACGGCGATCAGCACCAAGGCCAGGAAGACGATGCGCAGGCCCGTGCTCGGCGGCGTGCCCGCCTCGAAACGGCCGACCAGTCCGGCCAGTGAATCGGCGAGAAACAGCGCGCCGGACAGGTAACCGAAGAGCAGCAGCACCGGCCAGAGAAACAGCGCCGCGAGACCCAGCGGAATTCCGACAACCGAAGCGAACAGCAGCGCAACGACCACGGGCGTCAGGACTACCAGTGCGAGGCCGGTGAACAGCGAAGCCACGGGCCGCACAGCGATCGTTCTCGTCACCGCCGCCGCGGCCGACGGGGCGACCACGATCGCCAGCACGCCGACCACGAACATGCCGATGCTCAGCGCCAGCGCGCCCATCCAGGCGGCGATGCGTGCCCATGGCTCCCAGCTCAGCCCCGGCGGCTTCGCGCCCGATTCCTTCACGCCGCCGAGAATCTCCGCCTGCGGGCTGATCGAGGGCGGCTTCTCGGTGCGGTAGGTGAGCCGTCCGTGGATCCTCGCGTTGGGCCCGACCCTGAGCGAACGCGCGAACACCACCACACCGCTGCCCAGCCGCCCGTCGAGAGTGACGGACTCGCCGAAGACGGTGAGCTGTCCGCCGATCGCACCCTCGACCAGCACCTGCTTTCCCGCGGCGGTCACACGGCCGGCGATGTCCGAGCGATTCGTGAGATGGATGCCGCGACCGGCGAGCCGCGCATTGCGCAGTACCGGAGCGTCGACCGAAACGGCGGCGCCTGCCGCGTACAGATCCGAACCGACGCGCGCCGAGACGGTGACCCGCCCTCCGGCCAGCACCGCGTCCCCATCGACCGGCACGGGCAACGAGACGTCGGCGCCGGCGATGAACGCGTCGCCTTCGATCGCGCTGCCCGGCGCCGGTTCGTCGCCGGCGGCAAAGTAGTCGCCGGCGATCACCGCCTCCGCGCGCTGCGCTTCGCCGGCCGCCGGTGTCGGCTGGATGAGCAGCGCCAGGCAAAGCCCGCAAGTCACACGAGACATTTCATGCTCCGGCTCGATGGAACAGCACCTCAACGTTGCAGCGCGCTGTTCACGAAACGATTGGTATAGGTCCGCTCCAGATCGATCGCGCGCGCAGAGCGCACCGCGGGCTCGAAACCGGCCAGCACCCGGTACATCGCCTCCACGCCTTCGCGCGCAATGCGCCCATCCTTGGAATAGCTCGGCCGCTGCTTCGCCAGCGCAGCGAGATACAGCGCCCGATCGCCCAGCAGATAATCCTCCGGCACCACGTCCGCGATCTCCTCGGGCGCGGCCTTCGCCAGCCAGCGCAACGCGCGCACCATCGCATTGGTCAGCGCCTGCACCGTGTTCGGGTGGTCGCGGATGAAAGCCGCCTTGGCATACAGACATCCCGACGGCAGCGTGGTGCCGAACAGGGCCTTCGAGCCCTGCTCGCTCACTGTCTCGACCTTGACCACGATCGAATCGGAACGCTCCAACAGGGTGATCACCGGCTCGATGCTGGCGATCGCGTCCAGATGTCCGGCGCGCACCGCCGCCACCGCGCTCGGCCCGGTGCCCACCCCGATGATTGCCACCTCGTCGGCCGCAACGCCGCCGCGCGCGAGCAGGCTGTTGACGAACATGTGCGTGCTCGAACCGGGCGCGGTCACGCCGATCTTCATGCCCTTGAGCGATTGCGGCCCGCTCCAATGCGCTGCCCGCGCCTTGACCACGCCGAGAGAGATCGCCGGCGTGGTGCCCTGCAGAACAAACGCCGTCAACGTCTGCCCGCGCGCCTGCATGACGACGGTGTGATCGAAGCCTCCGGAAACGACATCGGCGCTGCCTCCGATCATCGCCTGCAGCGACTTGGCGCCGCCGGGAAAGTCGAGAATCTCGACCGAAAGTCCTTCGTCCTTGAAGTAGCCGAGGCGTTCCGCGAGTGCAAGCGGCAGGTAGTACAGCGCCGCCTTGCCGCCGACCGCGATCCTCACCCGGGGTTTCTCCAGGTCGATGGCAAGCGCGGATTCCGCGGTGCACAGACTCAGCAGGATTGCCAGCAGGGCGCGCAGCAAGGTTCGACCACCCGGAAACGAAGGACGCCGGGAAGTCTACCGCCAACCCTGCGCGCAAAGAAACCAGAACGAGCAGCCGGCGTATCGGTGCGGCTACCAGCTCCAGTCTTCGGCGATACGAGTCCAGTCCAGCTCGCGCATCTCCTCCAGCACCTCGCGCGCGATCGGCAACGCGAACGCGTCCTGGAACCAGACCAGGGTGGCGGAAGAGAACATCTGCGAGACCTCGCGCACCGGCCGCGCCCACGGCAATTCGCCGATGCACAGGATGTCCGGCAGGCGCTCGTAGCCGTGCGCAGCGCGGCTGACGGTCCGCACCGGAATGAGCGCTGGCGTTCCGCGAAACTTCAAGCTCCAGCGCGCGAAGGCGAACGCATTTTCGATGACCGTCGCCCGGTCCGGTCGGTCGAACAATGCGCCCTCGTAGCCGCGCGTCTGATAAAGGCGATAGAGATGGACCTTGCGCGCGGCGTCGATGCCGATCTCGTATTGGGGGCCCGGCTCCCGCGCAACCAGTGTTGCGCTCACCGCGCGTGCTCGCCGCGCAGCAGGGCGCGCATCAGCACGCAGAGCTCGATCTGGCGATCGATGCGCCTTTGCGCGTCGCGCTCCTGCGCGGCAACCCAAGCCGCCGAAAGCAGCGCGTCGTATACGGTCTCCGCGAATCGGGGCGCGAAGGGAATCGGCATCGTGGCGCGCATGGTCCGGCGCGATGGCGGCACGCGCTCGAAGCCGAAGGCCGGCTCGGCATCCCAGCCGCTTACCGCCGCGTGAAAGACACGGGCAGCCACGCGCGGTCCCCAAATCCGTCGAACCGCGCCGTCGACCCACAGCGCCAGGCGCGCGCGGGTCACCAGCGTCTGGCGCCAGCACGCCAGCGCTTCACGTTCGCCCGCGGCGCGCTCCAGCAGTCGTTGCACGCAGGCAGCGATGTCGCCGACCGGCATCGGGAGGCGTTCGGCCAGTCGGTAGTCGGGCCGGGTGATGCCCACGGGGATCGAGACTGCGCACACCGTGCGTTGCCAGGCCAGCAACAGGCGCGGACCGCCACCGTCCATGCTGTTCCAGCAGGCCAGCCGCAGATCGAGCCGCTCGCCTGCGCCCAGATCGCAGCCGAACGCTTCGGGCCAGGCCAGCGCGAGCGTCATGCGCGCGCCGCAGTCGGTCAGCTCGACCCCGGCACGCACCTGCTGCGGATCGGCCCGCGCCGCGCCCAGCGCCCGCTGCAGCGCCTCGATCACACGCCCATGGGAAACCAGAGGCTGTCGCCGCGTCAAACCGACCGGCAGGTCGATCAGGCCCACGTCGGGAGCCGCACGGCGGACGATGACGCCCAGGTGTGGATGCTCCGCGTCCTCGCGGCTCGCCGCATCGAACGCCCGCCGTTCGAACCGGGGCAGGAGCGCCGCGATCTCATCCAGCGTGCCCTCGAAACGGCGCGGCTCGCCCAGTTCCGGCATCGCGGGTCGCGCCGGATCCGGCGGCGCGACTTGCGACGCGCGAAGCGCGGCCCGATCGCTGCGTTCGCGCAGCGCGCGCAAGCGCGCGATTGCAGGACTGACGATTTCCCCCATGGCTGCCTCCTCTCGATGCGTTGGAAGCAGTTTGCGGCAGGCAGTGGCTCACCAGATGAGCCACCACCTGCAGGGGGGCCGGCTCAGCCTGAACGGTAGCGGGCCGCAGCCTCCTCCAGCATTCTCGCGACGCCGGCACGCAGCTCCGGCGGCTCCAGCACCTCGACGTCGGGGCCGAACCGGAGGACGTCCATGAGCAGCTCCGGCGCCTGGCTGTACGGCACTTCCAGCAGGTAGCGGCCCTGTTCGTCGAAACTCGAACGCTGGCACGGATGCCATTCCTCGTTGGCCACCCAGCGCGCCCGCTGGGCGCTGAAGCGCAACCGCGCCCACTTGACCTGCTCACCGGAGAAGATTCCGTAACCGGCGCCGAGCACGCGGTCCAGCTCCCCGACCGGCAGGTCCTTCGCCGGCCGGTCCAGCACCTGCGCGCGCTCCACCGCGTCCAGCGCAAAGCTGCGGATCGCGTCCACGCTGTGGCACCAGGCGTCCAGATACCAGTTGTCGCGATAGTGCACCAGACGCTGCGGCGAAACCTCGCGATGAGTCAGCTCCCCGCGGGCGCGGACGAAGTAGTCCATGCGCAGGCGACGCCGCTTCAACAGCGCAAGCGCGACAGGCTCGAAATAGCGGATCCTCTTGGCGCGCGAGGCCATGCGCAGGATGCGGATGCGGCTGCGGACTTCGCGCGCCGAGTGCTCCGGCGACTCGAGCAGAGCGCCGAGTTTGCGCTTCAGCGGCTCGAGGCGAGCGCCCAGTACCCCGGGCTCGATCTCCTCCAGCAACTTTTCCATGGTGAGCAACGCCAGGATCTCCGACTCGTTGAACCACAGGCCCGGCAGCTCGTACGCGGGCGCGCCTTCGGCCTGTGGCCCCAGCCGGTAACCGCCGTTCTCGCGATCCCACTCGATCGGAGCGTTGAGGCGCTCGCGCATGTACTCCAGGTCCCGCTTGAAGGTGGCGCGCGATACGCCCAGCTCGTCGAGGAATCGCTCGATTCCGACCACCTTGTGATCGCGCAGCAGCCGGTCGATACGGTAGAAGCGTTCGGTGCGGTCCATGGGCGGCTTTCGGTGGGCGCCGCCGCATCATAACCGCACCGCTGCCGCCCGTCGGTAGAATGCAGCGGCGCGGCGGGTGGCGGCCGCCGATGATCTTCGCCGGCATCCTGCTCAGCACGCGCGTGTCCTCGACCAGCAGGGCCCACCATGGAACTTCGGCAGCTGGAGTATTTCATCGCCATCGCGGAGACCGGCGCCTTTTCGCGCGCCGCGCTGCGCCTTTCGGTCGCGCAGCCGGTTCTGAGCCGCCAGATCAAGGCGCTGGAAGAGGAGCTGGGCACGGAGCTGTGCTATCGGACCGGACGCGGGATCGTGCTCACCGAGGCCGGACGCATCCTCGAACAGCACGCCCGCGGCGTGCTGGAGACTACCGCCGGCGCCCGGCGCGCCATCCACGCGCTGGGTTCGGCGCCCGCCGGAAGAGTCGTGATCGGCATGCCGCCGTCGGTGGGCGCGGTGCTCACCGCTCCCATCGTGCGTCAGTTCCGGGCGCAGTTTCCGAGGGTCTGGCTGGGCGTCATGGAGGGCTTCAGCGGCCACGTGCTCGAGTGGTTGATGACCGGCCGCATCGACGTCGCGGTGCTGTACAACGCGCCGCGCACCGGTTCGCTGCTGTCGGATCCGCTGCTCACCGACGAGTTGTTCCTGCTCGGCCCGGTCGCCGATCCGGCCGGCGCCGGAGCCGGCGAAGTGCGGGCCGCGCGGCTCGCGGAACTGCCGATGATCCTGCCCAGCCGTCCGCACGGGCTGCGCGTGCTGGTCGACGATTTCCTGTCCAAGATCGGCGTCACGCCCAATGTACAGGTCGAGATCGACGCGATGCCCTCCACGCTCAGCCTCGTGGAAGACGGCATCGGGTACACCATCCTGTCCTACTCGTGCGTGCACCATCTGATCGAAGCAGGACGGATCCGCAAGTGGTCCATCGTCGAGCCCGCCATGAGCCGGACGCTGGTGGTCGCGACTTCGACGCAACGGCCGGTCACCAAGGCCGCGCGAGCACTGGTCGGCTTCGTGCGCAAACAGGTCGATGCGCTGGTTGCCGATGGCCGCTGGTCGCCGAAACGTTGACCGCGGCCTTCTCCTTGGCGTGCCTCGCGTTCGTCTTGTCCTGCCTTGCCCCAGCGGTGAGGGTCAACGAGCCGGGTCGACGTCGAGGCGCACGATCCAGTCTTCCATGCCCGGCTTCGCGGCCGGGTAGCGCTCCATCACCAGCGGATCGTGTCCTGGAATGACGTGGCGGGGCGAAGTCGCGAGCTTGCGCAGCGTCTTGAAACCCTCCAGCATGTCCGCCAGGTTGTACAGGATCGGGAACGCCCGGTCCTGCTCCATGTGGGCGTAAAAGTGGCTCGCGTCGGAGGCGAGCACCACCCAGCCGCGCCGCGTGCGCACGCGCACCGACTGCATCCCTTTGGTATGCCCGCCGATGTGATGCAGCTCGACGCCGGGCGCGATCTCGGCCGGTCCGTCGTGAAACTGCACGCGCTGATCGAAAACGCAACGCACCATGGTCGCCACGTCGTCGGCCTCGTAGCCGTGACGCATCATGTGGTGGCCCATGCAGCGCCCGGTCGCGAACTCCATCTCCTTGTCCTGAAGATGAAACCGCGCGTTGCCGAACAGCGGCAGGTTCCCCGCGTGGTCATAGTGCATGTGCGTGATGATCACGTCTTTCACGTCCGCCGGCGCAACGCCCAGCGCGCGCACGCCCTCCTCGACCGGGCGCACGATCTGCCGCCCGCGCTTTCTGGCCGCCTCGGCGCCGAATCCGGTGTCCACGACGATCGAGCGAGCGGTCCCGGCGATCACCCACACGTAGTAATTGAGCGGCATCTCGACGTCGTGCTCGTCGCCCCCGACGAAGTTCTCCGGGGAGCGGCGAGAAAGCCGCGCGTACTTGATCGCGTAGACCTCGTAGGTGTCGTCGTTCATCGCGTGGTCCTCTCCACACAGACGCAGAGGCCCAGAGCAATACCGGAAAGCAAGGGCCTGCGCACCGCTGCGCCTTCACTTTGCGCGCATTGGAAGTTCGCATCGGGAGCACTTGTGTTTCTGCGCGTGCTCCGCGATTCCGTGGTTGATCTCGAATCGGGCTTCACTTGGCGCCGGCGCGCTCGAGTTCGGCGAAAGTCTCGCGCGCCACGCGAAACGCGTCCACGGCCGCCGGCACGCCGCAGTAGATCGCGACCTGAAGCAGCACCTCGCGAATCTCGGCCTTGGACACCCCGTTGCGCAGCGCACCGCCGATGTGCATCTTCAGCTCGTGCGGGCGATTGAGCGCCGAGAGCATCGCCAGGTTGAGCATGCTACGCGTCTTGCGCGGCAGCTCCTCCCGGCCCCACACCGCGCCCCAGCAGTATTCCGTGACCAGGCGCTGCATCGGCATGTTGAACTCGTCGGCGCTGGCGAGCGCCTTGTCGACGAATTCCGCGCCCAGCACCGCTTTCCTGATCTCCAGCCCGCGTTCGAACAGCTCGTCGTTCATTTCGTCTCTCCTTGGGAAAACAGGTCAACCAGCAAGATCACCTCGGTGGTTCGCTTCGGTTTGATTCAGCGCTTCGGCCAGACGGGAGCGGCGACGGCATCCTTGGGCGGATAGACGGTCACCGGCACGCCCTTCTGCCACTGCACGATCAGCAGGCCCGCTCCTTCACGGCGGCCGTTGGCGTCGAACTTGATCCGCCCGCCAGGGAAAAACTTGGCCGGCCCGTCGCTCAGATTCATGGTGCGCAGCGCCCGGGTCACCGCTTCCCGGTCGGCCTTCCCAGCGGCTTCGAGCGCCGCCTTGAAGATCCACATGTCGCCGTAGGTCGTGACGAAATGCTGGGTCGGCCAAGGCTCTCCGGTCTTGCGCCGGACTTCGTCGATGAAGTCCTTGTGGGCACCGGTCGTCCAGTTCGCCACCACCGACATCAGGCCCTCGAGCTGATCGAGATTCATGTTGTTGCGCAGATCGGGATCGAGAATCGCCGCCCCGTTGGAAATGGTCGGCAGCCGCCCTTTGCCCAATCCGAACTCGTTCATCTTCTCCAGCAACAGCTTGGCATCCGAGATGGCGGTGGGTAGCAGCAACAGCATGTCGGGTCGGGCCGACCGCACCTTCTGGATGAGCGGCGTGGCGTTGGCGAGCGGCGGAGTAAAAGTCTCGTCCACCACCAGTTTCAATCCCAGCCTGGCGAGCTGATGGTCCTTGATCGGCTTGACGAACGCGACCGACGCGGCGGTGTTGTCCATCACGATGCCCACGGTCCGCGGCCGGCGGCCGGAAGCCTGCTGCGCCATTTCCATCAGCGCGGGAAGCGAGCCTTCCGCCTGCTGATCGCCGGTGGCCGAGGTCTGGAACACGTACTTGAATCCGCGCGAGGTGATCAGGTCGGAATAGGAGAAGGTGACGACCGGCAGGCGCGCGCGTTCGGTGACCTCGGTTACCGCCAGCGTAAAGGAGCTGAGATACGCGCCGGTGGCCACCACGAGGTTGGGCGAATCGGCGACCATGCGTTGTGCGGTGTTCTTCGCCTTCTCCACGCTGTCGCCCACGTCGAACACCGCGAGTTTCAACCTTGCGCCTCCCAGCGACCGAATGCCGCCCTGACGGTTGATCGTATCGATGGCAAGGTCGGCGGCCATTTTCATGATCTGGCCCTGCCTCGCCCAGGGACCCGACATCGGGGCGATCAACCCGACCTCCACTTCGTTGGCTTGCGCCGCCGCCCCGAGGACAAAAGCCGCCGCGAATGCTGCCGTCTTGACCGTCGATTCGATGATTCGATTGCGCATCACACCCTCCGCTTGCCCGGCGTCTCACAGGCCGAGGTAGGCCCGTCTCACCCGGTCGTCTCTCTCCAGTTCGTCGCGCGTACCGGCCAGCACGACTCGCCCCGTCTCCAACACATAAGCGTGGTCGGCGTAATGCAGCGCCTCCGCCACCCGTTGCTCCACCAGCAGCACCGTAAGCCCGGTCTGCGCGTGGATGGAAACGATGCACTCGAAGATTTCGTCGGCTGCCGCCGGCGCCAGTCCCATCGACGGTTCGTCGAGCATCAGCAGCCTGGGCGAGGAAGCCAGTCCGCGCGCGATCGCGAGCATCTGCTGCTGTCCTCCCGACAAAGCGCCGGCCGGATGGGACGCACGTTCGGCCAGCACAGGAAACAGGGTGTTGATCTTCTCCAGATTCTCTTTCCACGCCCGGCGCCCCGCCTCGGTGTAGGCGCCCATCTCCAGATTCTCGCGCACCGTGAGCGAGGCGAATACCTGCCGCCCTTCGGGAACGTGCGCGATCCCCAGGTGCGGCCGCAACGGCGGCGCGACCGCCAGCAGGTCCCGGCCCTCGAACCGGATGCTTCCCGCGGTCGGCTGCACGATGCCCGAGATCGTCTTGAACAGCGTGGTCTTGCCCGCACCATTCGGCCCCACGATCGCGGCGAACTCGCCTTCTCGCACGCGCAACGCGACCCCGTTCAGGATCGGCACACCGCCGTAGCCCGCGCGCAGGCCGTCGATCTCAAGCATTGGCCACCCTCCACTTCCTTCCGAGGTAGGCGTCGATCACCGCGGGATTCCGCGTGATCTCTTCGGGGCGGCCCTCCGCCAGCACCGCGCCGCCATCGAGCACGACGAAACGGTCGACCAGTCTGACCATCGCCTGCATCGTATGCTCGATGACCACGATGGTGATTCCCTGGCACGCGAGCTTTTGGATCAACGCGATCATCTCCTCGACTTCCGCGGCGCCCAGCCCGGCGAGCGTCTCGTCGAGCAGCAGCACCCGCGGGGCGCCCGCGAGCGCGCGCGCGATCTCCAGCAGCCGAAGCTCCCGGTTGCCCAGTTCCCCGGCGAGACGGTGCGCGTCGCGCTCCAGCCCGACCCACGCCAGCGCCTGCTGCGCGCAGCCGCGCGCCTCCCGGTCGGTCGCGGCCCTCACGAAGGCACCCACTTGAACGTTCTCCAGGATGCTCATGCGCCGGAACGGCTTCACCACCTGGAAGGTGCGCCCGACCCCGGCGGCACAGATCTCGTAGGGCCTGCGTCCGACGATGTCGCGTCCCTCCAGCAGAATCTCGCCGCGATCCGGCCGCAGGAAACCGTTGAGCAGATTGAACAGCGTCGTCTTTCCAGAACCGTTCGGGCCGATGATGCCGAGAATCTCGCCGCGGTACACCCGCAGGCCGACCTCGCGCAGCGCCTTCAGCCCGCCGAAAGACTTGGACACGCCGCGAACTTCGATCGCGATCTCCTCGCTTCGCGCTCTGCGCGCGGGCAACTCGGTGACCGTGACCGATCGCGCGGCCGCTGCGTCCGGCAGCCGTGGCGGGCGTCGTTGCATGAGGTCGCGCAGCTTCCAGAACACACCTTCCGGCGCGGCCAGGATCACGGCGACGATCGCCACGCCGTACACCACGCCCTGGATGCCCGGAACCAGGTTGCCCAGCCGCGCGTGCAGCAGTTCGCTCAACGGCACCAGCGTGACCGCGCCGATCACCGGCCCCCAGAGCGTGGCCACGCCACCGAACATCGCCACGACGAGCGCCTGCGCCGAGACCAGCATTCCGAACACGGCGGCGGGTGTGACGACCAGGAGCACGATCGCGTAGAACCCGCCGGCCGCACCGGCCATGGCGCCACTCAGCGCGATGGCCTTGAGCTTCCAGGCCGGTGTCCGGATGCCGGCCGCTTCGGCCGCGGCTTCGTCTTCCCGGATCGCGACGAGCGACAGGCCGAAGCGTGCGCGTTCGAGCACGGCGGTGAGGACCATCGCGCCGATCATCAGCGCGGCGGCAAGCCATGCATAGATGCGGTGGTCCTCGAACTGCATGTAGGCAAGCGGCGCATCGCGTCGCATCGGCAGCGCCAGCTCCTGATAGCCCAGCCACTCGAAGACGTAGAGCAACGCCAGCGGATAGGCCAGCATCGCCAGCGCGAAGTAATGGCCACGCAGCCGGAAGGTCGGGATTCCGACCGCCAGCCCCGCCACGCCACCCACGGCGCCCGCGCAGGGAATCGCGATCCAGGGCGAGAGGTTCCAGTGAATCTGGCTGAGCGCCACGCAGTAGGCCCCCAGTCCGAAGAACGCGGCGTGGCCGAAGGACACGAAGCCGCTGTAGCCGCTCAGAAGATTCCACGCCAGTCCCATCACCGCCCAGACCGGGACCACCGTCAGGATGAGCTGGTAGTAGGAGTGGTGGACGAACGCCGTCGCCAGCGCGTAGGCGACGCCGAACACCGCGATCGGCAAGGCCTGTCTGCGCAGCGCGTCCGACAAGGCTCAGGCCCTCCGCGCCGCGCGGCCGAACAGGCCCTGCGGCCGCAGCAACACGATGATCAGGAACGCCACGAAGATCGCCGAGTTCTGCAACTGGTTCGGCAGAAACAGCGTCGAGAGCTGCTGCACCAGGCCGATCGTCAGTCCACCGAAGAAGGCGCCGCCCACGCTGCCCAGCCCGCCGAGCACCACGCCCGCGTACATGACGATCACGTACTCCAGGCCGACGTAAGGCTGGAAGGAGACGCCGGAAGCGAGCAGCCCGCCGCCGATGGCGGTCACCGCGACGCCCAAGCCGAAGGCCAGCCGATGCGCCCGCGCGACGTCGATGCCCATGTAGATCGCCGCCTCGGGATGATCCGCCGCTGCGCGCAGCGACTTGCCCAGGCGCGAGCGGCTCATGAGCACGACAAAGGCGAGCACCACTGCAACGGCGATCAACGCCGAGATCGTCTGCCCGCGGTTGACGAAAACCTCCACCGCTTCGCCGTAGAGAGGTCCGATCTGCCACGCGCTGGAGGCAAGCGCCGTGGGGATCGAGACCGGTGCCGACCCGAACAGGTAGAGCCCCCCGTTCTGCAGGATCAGCGCCACTCCGAGCGTGAGGATCAGTTGCGCGTAGTGGCCCTCGGAGGCGAGCGCCGTTCCGCGGATGCCGGTCACGCGACCCACCAGCAACCGGTGCACGAGCACACCGGCCACGAAGATGGCCGGTCCGGCCAGAAGCGCCGCGAGGTAGGGGGCGATCGTGTCCGACAGTGCGAGGTGCGCGGCGAGCAGGCCGAAGACGTACCACGCCGCGTACATGCCGAGCATCATGAAGTCGCCATGCGCGAAATTGATCACCCGCATCACCCCGAAGATGAGGCTCAGACCCACGCACATCAGCCCGTAGATCGCGCCGGTGAGCAGTCCCGCGGTCAGCGATTGCAGGAAGTTCTCGATCAGCAGTGCAGCAGCCACGAGGCGCTCGCTACAAACGATCCGAAGTCACGAGCCAATTCGATAGGCAAATGACCAAGCCATCCGTGCTTCAAGACGTTCGTCCCTTTTTCCGGTGCGTCCCTTGCCTGCCCTGCGTTGCGAGCTTCATTCGGCGCGAAGCAGAGCGCCCAGCCCGCCGGCATCGTCGCTGCGTTCCAGGCCATCGATGAAAGCCTCGATCTCCCGCGCGCGAACCTCACCCATCGCGCCGCGCGCCGCGGCGCGGAAGCGCCCGCGCACCTCCTCGGCCGTGGCGTAGACCACATCCTCCAGGCGCACGCGGTGCGCAGCGCCGCCGGATTCCACCACTTCGACCTCTCCGCCCTGCTGGGCCGGATAGGCCTTCGTCATCGCGTCGTCGATTTCCAGCGTGGTCACGCCGAGCAGCCGATGCAGCCGGGGATCGTTGAGCAGCGTGAAGTTCCGCTCCGACACGCCGCCTTCGAGCAGCGCCGCGGCGACGTTGTACTGGATGCTCATCTTTGCCTGCAGGACATGGGCGAACGGCCCGGTGGAGTCGCAGCCCGGATACAGCGCGCCCGCACGCGGCACCCGCACGCGGATCGCGGAGATGCGCTCCGGGGCGCAGCGGCGCTCGGCCACAATGCGCAGCGCGGCCTGGCACGCGCTCTGGGCGAAGTTACAGGCGGGGACTGGCTTGTGATAGACGGAAAGGATCTCCGGCGCCCCGTCGAACAGCTCCACCCGGGAGGTCGCTGAACGCTTCTTCAGCGCCGCGAACAGGCCCGCTTCCCCGTCCAGCGCCGAGGGCGAGGCGAAGGCGCCGGCTTCGGCGAGCCGCACCGCGCTGAGCGCGTTGCGCGCCGCGAAGCCGGCGTGGAAGAACATCTCGGATCCGCCGGTGTGCGCCCACTGGTTGAAGCCGAGCGTGGTATTCGCGCCGAGCGCTACCGCGCTCGTCGTCCGCTCGACGCTCAGGCCGAGCAGGCGCGCGCCGGCCGCCGCGGCCGCGATCGGTCCGCTGATTCCGGTCGGCCGATGGATCTTCGCCACCTCCGCATCCATCGCCGCGCGGCCGACCTTGCCGCCGGTCTCGTAGCCGGCGATGGCCGCCGCGATGAAGTCGCGCCCCGCGACGCGGCGATACTGCGCCAGCGCGAGCAGCGTGGGCAGCACCACGATTCCGAGATGACTGATGCTGCCGGCGTGCATGTCCTCGCGCACCAGCCCATGGCCCATGACCGCATTGGCGAACGCAGCGTCGCCGTGCGCGTAGGCATGCGGTGCGCCGATGATCGTCGCGCCTTCGGGCACGCGCGCCGCCTGCCCGACTGCCTGCCGGCTCCATGCAAGCTCGCGCGCCTCGAACGCGCAGCCCACCAGATCGATCAGACACAGCTTCACCTTGTCGGTCGCCTCCGCAGGCAGCTTCTCCAGCGACACTTCGACCACGGCGCGGGCGATGCGCGCGGCGAGCGGCTCATGGGCGGCCAGAATGGCCGGGTTGTTCATCGACTGCGTCGCGGTGGACATCGGAATCCTCCTGCGATAGGGGCCGGCGGCCGGGCGGGGTGCGGACCGGAGCGGGTCAGCCGCGCACTTCGACCCCGGCCCAGGTTTCCACCACCCGGCACATGGAAGTGAAGTCGGAGTCCGCCCCGAACATCGCGTTGGTCACCGCCAGCATCTCGCGTACGGCGGCACCCACCACCATCGGCACGCCGAGCGACTCGGCTTCGTCCACGCACAGCCGGACGTCCTTGTACGAAAGTCCGGTAGCGAAGCCGAAGTCGAACGTTCCCGGCAGGATCGAACGCGGAAACTTGTCCTGGGTGGCGCTGTTGCGTCCGGTGCCCGCGTTGAGCACATCGAGCATCACCTTGGGATCGAGGCCCGCCTTGACGCCCATCACCATCGCCTCGGAAGACACCGCGATCGCCGCCGCGGCCAGCAGATTGTTGGCGAGCTTCATGGTCTGCGCCTGGCCGGCGACCTCGCCCAGATGGAACGGCCGGCCGAAGGTCTCGAGCACCGGCTCGAGCGCGGCGAATACCGCCTTCGGGCAGGAGACCATCACCGCGAGCGTGCCCTCGCGCGCGCCCTTGAGCCCGCCGCTGACCGGCGCGTCCACGTAGGCGATGCCGCGTTCGGCCAGCCCCTGCGCGACCAACCCCGCCATGCGCGGGCCGATCGTGGAAAAGTCCACCACGTGCTTGACCGTGCCGCCTTCGACGGCGCCGGCCTTGCCCAGCACCGCCTGATGCACGATCTCGGGCGTGGGCAGACTGAGGAACACCGTTTGCGCCGTGTCGCCGACCTGCGCCGCGGAGGCGGCGCGCTGCGCGCCGAGCTTCTCCACCGCTGCCACCGCTTGCGCGCTCACGTCGTACACGCATACCCTGTGGCCGGCTGCGAGCAGCCGGCCGGTCATGAGCGACCCCATCCGACCCACGCCGATGAATCCGAACGTCTGGCGTTCCATGCAACTCCTCCCCCTTGGCGGAGTGGCGCCTGGCAGACGCCGCCCCTGGTGGCGTCATGCTATCGGGATCGCCCGCGCGCGGCATCTCCCCCGCGGACATATCAGACTCCTCACGCGCTGCATAACCCGCCGCGCCGCAGCAAGCGATCACGAAGGGTATATCTTCGCGAACGCCGGGAAGGAACGGATCACGTGAGAGCGTTCATCGGGGAAGACAGCGCTTTTTCGCTACCCTCCTCGGTGCTTCGCTCAAACAGCGTGGCGGCAAAACCGCTGGCGTCCGCCACACCCGCAGGGTCTGGGGGAGCATCGCTGCCGTGGTAGTGAGCAATCGACCAAGTGTTCCGATTGCCGTAGATGTTCTGCGGATCGAACAGATACTGCGCAAT